>CALMNP010000049.1 GCA_937868875.1 uncultured Bacillota bacterium
GACTTGAACGGGGCGGCCGTATGAGCCATTCCGAGCACCTCCTGACTCCTATTCTTTGCTCAAAGGGGTGCCTTTGGTCAAGTGGACAGTCACCCAGCCATGGGCGTGGGGAAGGTTACTGCTATAGGCTACCGCGCTCGACGGACTTTTGGCGCACGGTGCCGCATGGCCAGCCCAAACCCTATGCCTGGCGACACGGAGGGGGGGTGATGTGGCCTGGCGCGGCGTCGGCGGCGTAAAGCTGTGTTGGCGCCACGGCGCTTGCGCACCGACTTACGGGCGTGAGTAACCTGACCCGTTGTAGCGCGCACTTTGATGCGCCGCTGAGGTACCGTCGGCTGTGGTCGGGTGTGCGGACTCTCTGCAGTGGAGACTTGCCACGCAAGCATTTCCACATAGAATTCGGGATCCGGAATCCGGTAACTGCGCGGTAAGGCGGCCGCAATCGTCGGCCAAAGTTGCTGAGCCGCTTGATGGGGCTTCAGTGTTGCAAGAAAAGCCGGGTCCGGTATCTGGTATCCCGGAGGGAGATGCCATAGGATGTCTCTCCAGTTGTTCGGTAGTTCAGCGGTCGGCGACGGGTCGGGAGCAAAAATCGGCCGGTTTTGCGTCACCGGTTCACCCTTCTCCCCGGGTTGCTTTCTAAAGAAGGATTCGCCTGCAGGCCGGGCGGCCACGTCTTGGTAAACGGCCAGTACCCTGTCTACCATGGTTTGCGCGTCCCAGTACTTGCTGCCCCAAAGGGCGGCTCGACGCCCCAATCGCAGACGCAGGTCCGGATTGCTCAAGAGTTCATCGAGCCGCATCGCGAGCCCCTCAGCATCTGTGGGTGATGTGAGGACCCCCGTAACACCATCCTGGATCATCTCCGGGATACCGCCAGCACGGGACGCCACCACCGCCTTGCCCGCAATTTGAGCCTCAATCAGGGCATACGGCATGCTGTCCAGGACGGAGGGCAGAACCACGAGGTCCGCCATGGCCAGCAGGGCCGGGATGTCGTTTCGGACTCCCAGGAAATGAACAATGTCTTGAAGCCCCAGATCCCGGACTTGCGCTTCCAGGGAGCGTTGAAGGCCACCACCGCCAGCCAACCAGCAGACGAAATCATCGCGCCTCCGGAGGAGGTGGGCCAGGGCGAAGAGGAGGTGCTTGTGCCCCTTCTCGGCCGTCAGGCGTGCCGGGCAGAGGAGAAGCTGTCGGTCTCCCTTTACGGGCGTGTTGGGGTCCAGGTGCCGCGCTTCGGGTGGAAAGACCATTCGGGTGTCCAAGCCGTAGGGGATGACCTGGATGCTGTTGGGTAGAAGGTTGTGGGTCTCGCTTAAATAGCGTCTTACCCACTGGGATGGGGCCAGGGTCCGGTCCGCAGACAGGACCCCCAGTCGCTCCTCCAGCGCCACGTAGTCCCAGGTGAGGCTCCCTTTCGTAACCGTTCCCGCTACGATCTGTTCAGCTGTAAGCAAACCGTGGACCGTTGCCACCAGGGGGATGCCCCTGGGACGTATGCGGGCGATGGTTCTGGCCGTAATGACGTCATGCGCATGAACGATGTCATACTGCTCCAAGTCAAAGAGGGAAGCGGCCAACTCGAAGGTGTAACGGTTGACTTCTCTAGTCACAATGGAACGGTCGATATCCTCATAGAGGGGCGCGATCTTGTCCTGGACAAGTCTCGTAATCGGCTCCTTGTCAACCGCGAAACGGCGGTCCGTCAGGTAGAGGTAGCGGGTTTTCCACGCGACTTCCTTGCCGGGCTCGGGCGAGAGGATGTCGACCTGGTGGCCTCGCGCCTCCAGACCCTGTTTCAGTACCAGCAGGTGGCGGGTGATCCCCCCGACGCGCGGCACGCCCCAGTAGTTAACGAGCAAAACCCTCATGGGTGGGCCTCCCTACTTCCCAAGGAGGGGCAGCGTCAGTCGGTCTGCCTCAACTGCTTGTTGGTAGATCTCCAGCGTCTCCCGGGTCATCCGCCGCACGTCCCAGTGTTCCCGGCCCCAGGCCGCCGCCTGCCCGCCGAGGGTTTCACGAAGGCTGGTGCTGGCCAGCAACCTCTCCAGTCTATCACTCAGAGCATCAGTGTTCTGCGGCTCCACCAGCAGACCGGTCTCGCCGTCCCGAATCATCTCGGGTAGGCCGCAGGTGCGGAACGCTACCACAGGTTTACCGATGACCTGGGCCTCCTGCACGGCGAAGGGGAGGCTATCCAGCAGAGAAGGCAAAACCACCACGTCAGAAATCGACATGAGGGCGGGCAGATCCCGCCGAGTCCCCAAGAAGAATACATGGTTCTGCAGTCCGAGTTCTTTGGCGTAGGCTTCTAGCTTCGCGCGCATCCCGCCGTCTCCGGCCAGCCAGCAGACAAAGTCCCGCTGCCTGGACAAAAGCTTCGCCAGCGCCTCGAACAAAACCGTGTGGCCTTTGTAAGGCGCTAGGCGGGCCGGGCAGAGGATGACCCTTTGCCCATCCACTGGGGCTACCTCCGTCGGAGCCTGCCTCGCCCGTTGGAGGACATCTTCCACGTCCACCCCTGAATGGACGACCCTAATGCCGTCCGGTTTGATGCCGTAATCCCTAACGAAGACCTGCTTGAGCCAATGGGAAGGGACGAACCTGTGAGGGGTGGCGGCCAACCCCAGGCGCTCTTCCAGGGCCAAGTATCTCTCGCCCAGGGCTGAACCACCGGTCATACCGTAGGCAACCATCTCGCGCGCGAGCCAACCGCCGAAGCGCGCGATCAGAGGCGTCGTTCGGGGAAGCATCCGGGAGAGGGCACGGCTGGCGATAACGTCATGGGCCTGTACGATGTCGTATTGATTTAAGGGGAAGAGAGAGAGTGCCATTTCAAAGGCGTAACGCTCCGCTTCCCGGCGCATGATGAACGGCTCGGTCAGGCCCAGCCTTCTCCTGTAGAACTCCGCCAGCTGCACCTCCGTTTGCTCCACAAGCCAGCCATGCGGCACGGCCGGGCCGGCGTCACTGCAAACGAGGCGGTTTGTCTCCGGCTCCTGTGCGAGCACGTGAACGACGTGCCCGAGCGATTCCAGCCCCCGCCTGATGTTTCCCATATAAGTGGCCACACCGGTCACTGAAGGTACGGTCCAATAGGTTGCCAGGAGTATTCTCATGTCTTGATCTCTCCGCCCGGCAGCACAGCCTATCTCTACCTGGCCGCCGCGATGTTCTCCTGAATCCGTCGGACGAGGTTCAACACCTCCAGGCCGTGCCGCCCGTCTACCCTGGGGGGGTTGCCCTTACGGATACAGGCGACGAAATCGTCGAACTGCGCCTGAAGAGGCTCCACGTAGGGAATCCAGAGCGTCTCCGACAACGTTTGCTGTCTGTAAGCCACGTCTTCCCGCGTGGTGGTGGTGTGACGGGACGCCACGACCTTGCGTTCGATGCCATCGAGCCTGAGGAAGGAGTCCGAGGTAGTGACGGCCACTTCACGCACTTTGAGCGGCGTCACCCGGCTGGCGCTGCAACGGGCAAGCGTGCCGTCGGCAAAGCGCAGGTTGGTGGACGCATAGTCCACGTACCGCGACTGGTACGACTTGCCTATGGCTTGCACCTCGGCGACCGGGGACTGCGTCAAGCCGAGGAGCAGACTCAGGTCGTGGACCATCAGGTCCAGGACCACGTCGATGTCCCAGTCCCGCTCCTCGTAAGGGCTCAGGCGCTGCATTTCGACCACACGTACCGGCTGTCCCGACACCGCCTGCAGCAGCGCGGCCACGGCGGGATTGAATTGTTCCACGTACCCCACCTGCAGGACCACACCCGCTCTCGCCGCGGTTTCTATCATGTGTAGCCCGTCTTCCACACTGACCCCGAAAGGCTTTTCCACGAGGCAGTGCTTGCCGGACTCCAGGCAGGCGCAGGTCACGGCGGCATGCTGGGTGGGGGGCACGGCCACCACGACCGCATCCACTTGGGGCAGGAGCTCCCGGTAGTCGGTCACCGCGGGCACGTGCAGGCGATCCTCCACCCACCGCCGGCGGGAGGCGTCGCGTTCCGCGACTCCAACCAGGCGAACGGTGGGGGTGTTACCGGCGATGCGCGTGTGATGGACGCCAATCCGTCCCACACCGATGACGCCGACACGCAAAGGCTCACTCATGTTCCACCACGTCCAGTGCATCCTTTACATTGGGGGCCAGGTGTTCCAGGACCCGCGCAACGGGATCCGCCCGTTCGCCATCAGTGCGGCTCAGGTTCTTCAGCGTCAGAGCTGCCCGGCGCTGCCAGAGCTGGGCCATAGCGAGGTAATTGGTCAGGTCTGCGGGGGCGACGTCCAGGGCGGCTCGCAGCCAGCGAGTGGCACCAGCCCAGTCACCCCGGCGGCTAAACCACCAGGAGAGCCGCCGGTAGAGTGCGACATCCTCGCCGGAATCCCGCATGATTGCCTGCACGTGCCGTTCTGCCTCGGCAATTTCTCCGTGCCTGGCAAGGAGTTCTGCGATGGCCACACGGGTTTCCTTGGAGCGGGTCGCGACGGGCACGAGCACGGATGCGGCAAAGCGCCCGCCGCCAAGGGCCAGCAGGGCGCCCTCCAGCTCCAGAGCGTGCTCATCGGGGGTGATGGCGGCCGCTGCCGCCAGATCCGCCGCAGCGGCGTCCGATCCACCCTTCGGCGCGTGGAACCGGTGGAAAGCCCGGTACAGCGGGAGGCGGTCCGGAGGCAGCTCCGACGGGTTCTCCATCAAGCGCTGGGCCCGCTCCCACTCGCCGAGGTACCAGTGGCACACGAGCAGATGGACCAGGGCCCTTATCCGATACACCGAACCGGTCTCCACCCTTTCAAAGGCCATGATTGCCTCTTGGGGCCGGCACAGGGAAAAGTCGATGGTCCCCCTCGCAAACCAGTAGCGGGACGGATCGCCGACCTCTGCGGCATCCACCCCGGCGATGTAGGAGTCAGCCAGATCGGCCAATCCGGCGACCGTCAGGTTCTCGCACAGGGTCAGGGTAGAGTCCGGGGAGTCAAAACGGAAGCGGGCCTTGATCAAGCGTTGCACTTCCTCCGCCCCGTCCAACTCCTTCAGGATGCGCAGAAGGTCTAGCAAGGCCGGGGTGAGGCGCGGATTGGTCGAGAGGGCCCGGTAATACTCCCGGGCCGCCTGAGGGTGGAGGTAGACCTCCTCGTACGCTCCGCCCAGGCCGTAACGGGCCAGGAACGTGCCGGCGCCATGCAGGGTCGTGTAGTGTGCCGGCGCCTCACCGATGGCGACAGCCCGGCGGTACGCTTCAATCGCCTGCCAAGGCTGCCCCGAGGCGCGGAGAATCTGGCCCCGAAGGTAGTAGAGGTCGGTGAAATCAGGGTAAAGGGCGGTGCCGGTTTCCAGCGCCTCCAGCGCCAGGGGGACCTGCCCCAACTCCCAGTGGCAGAGCGCGATCTTTTGGATCAGATCAGAGGTAAACCCGCCGTCGCTCTGGCGCAGGCGCCAGGCCTTCAGGAACCGGTCCAGAGCCGCTCGGGGGCGGCCGGCCTGCAGTTCCTCGGTGCCAAGGCAGTAGAGCAGGGCCGGGTCGTTGGCACTCTCTTCCAGCACCTGGCGCAGGATGTCCTGATTGCGCCGGCTCTTCTGTCTGGCCCGTCGGACGGGATCCAGGTAGCCGTAGTGCAGGATGCGAACGTCGCTTCGCACCAGTCGGTCCGGCGTCGTCTGACTTCGAATCACGCCTTCGATGTCCTCATGAATCCGGCCCCGGTAGCGATAGGCGGGCCGGTTGCGAAACAGGCGGCACACGGGGTCAGTCACGTACCGATCCGCTGCCTGGGGCCCGAAGAAGTTGATGACTTTGAGGATAAAGCCCTCTGCCACCGGGTGCTTAAGCAGTTCCCGGAGGCGGTGCGCATCGTCAGGATGCAGGGCCTCGTCCGCGTCCATCACCAGCAGCCAGGCGCCGTTGGCGAGATCAAGGGTGTGGTTGCGGGCCGCCTCAAAGTCGCCGGCCCAGGGGTGGGAGAAGACACGGGCCCCGTAGCGCCGTGCCAGGTTCGGCGAGCCGTCCGTGGATCCCGTGTCGACGATGACGATCTCGTCTACCAACGCCTCTACGCTGCTCAGGCAGCGGGGAAGAAACTCCGCCTCATCCCGCACGATCATGCACAGGCTGAGCCGTTCAGACTCAGGACGCATCGGAATTCGGGTCCCCCTTCTCCCCGCCAGAGGGGCCGGGCAGGTGGTGGTCCAAGGCTGCGGTCAGCGCCCCCAGGGGGCTCGCCTCGGGGAAGCGCCGTGACGCCTCGCGCAGAACCTGTTGTGACTGCTCCAGGAGGGCCGTGGCAGGTTCCAGGTACCCCGCCGCCCAGCAAGTGTCCCTACGGGTAGCCTGTTGGTAGCACTCGACGGCCTCGGCAATCCGGCCCTGCCGCACGGCGAGACGTGCCAGGTCCATCCAGTCCTGATACGTCAGCAGCTCCCTGTCGCCGACCGATTGCAGCAGCAGACTTGGTAGGGGCGCATCCCCGGCGGACGGCACCTTAGTTGACTTGCTCACCTCAGTCGACCTGCCGTGCAGGCGGGCGACCGCGCCGATCACCAGGCCGCCGAAACGCTGCAGAGCCAAGGTCTCCAGCCGCTGCACAGCCTCCGCTCGCCGCCGAGCCGAAAACACCTGCAAGAGGTCGAGGATGAGGAAACGGCTTTCGCTGTTCACGGGCAGGAACGTGGTATCAGACCCCTCGCCGAACAAGGATTGCTGCACGGCGGCATAGACCTGGCCGGCGGTTGCAGGGTCCAGCGCGGGGAGGCCCGGAGATACCGACCCGACCGGAAGGGGGTTGACCTCAGGCGCCTGCCGCGATACCCGTCGGATCGCGCGCTGGTACCGCTGCAACAACCGCTGCGCCTCGGCCGGGTCGTCCCCGAGCCAGGCGGCCAGCACCTGCTCCAGCAAGGCCAGCAAACCCAAAGGGCCGCTCGATGGAATCCGGCGCAGGGCGCGAAGACCTTCAGGCACCTCTCCAGCGCGGGCCAGGGCCAGCCCCAACCAATAGCGGCGCAGATCGGCCGGGCACTGCTCCAGCGGGCGCTGCGCCAACAGGGTGCGCAAGGCCTCGTACTCGCCCCGCTCCCGGAAGACGGCGGCCGCCAGGAGCGTGGCCTCGTCACCGCCACTGGCCGGCAGCTGCAGGGCGAGCGCGGCCTCTTGCTGGGTGAGTCGCTGGCGCAGCAATCCGATCAGGCTGGCGAGGGCGGAGCGGTAGCGGGGTTCGTGGCGGAGGGCCTCCCGGTAGGCTGAGATGGCTTCGGTTTCATTCTGCGTGCGCTCATGGATCTGCCCGATCCACCAGAATGCCTTGAAACTGCCCACGCCAACCTCTTCCGAGGGATAGGGCGTGACCTTCGGCACGCCTGTCTCGATGCAGGTGCGGAAGGTGCGCAGAGCGGCAGCCAGCTGGCCCAGGTGGAGGAGGCTTATGGCTTTCAGAAACACTGCGTCCGTGTAGAAGGGGAAGTCCTTCTGGGCTTGCCGCGCCACCTGAAGGGCTTTGAAGTGCTCCCCCAGGGCCTGCAGGCAGGCAATGCGGCGCTTGGCCAGAAGCGGCGCGTAGATATGCTCGGGCGAGGCTCGCTTGGCGGCTTCATCGTAATGCCTCAAGGCGGTCTCGTAGTCGCCGCGGTTCAGGTACTCCGTGCCGATGTTGAAGTGAAGGTAAGGGTTTTGTGGATCCGCGACCAGCGCCTCGTGCAGCAGCTCCAGGTTCCGTGCTCCTTTGTTCTTCTGGCGTTTGACGTGCTGCAGGTAACCATAGTGCATGAGGCGGATATCGCACAGATCGACAGCGTTGCCCGCTGCAGTCAGGTCCAATCCCTCATGGACCCGTCCCTGGTAGCGGTAGGCCGGACGGTTGCGGATCAGTCGCACCACCTGGTGGCGCACCAGGTGATCCACCTGTTCCTGGCCGATATAACTCAGCACCTGGACAAAGTAGGCTTCCCGCTCGCTTGATGCCAGCAACTCACGAAGCCGGGGCCCATCTTCCGGGTGGAGGGCCTCATCTGCGTCAATGATCAACAGCCACCGGCCCGTCGCCTGCTCCAGGGCCGCATTGCGGGCAGCGCCGAAATCCCCGCTCCAGGTCAGGCGGCTGACCCTGGCCCCGAAGGACTCTGCAATGGCGATGCTCTTGTCGGTTGACCCCGTGTCGACAACACAAATCTCATCCGCAAAGCCCTTGAGGCTGGACAGGCAACCGGGCAGAAAACGCTCTTCGTCCTTGACGATCAGACAGGCCGAGAGGAGAGGAGGTTGGGGCTCATCGGAACGGTCATGTTTCAAAGCCATCTCAGGCACTCCTCCACCCGCCCAAGTTCCTCTTTCAGAAGGACCGCGCCGGGGACGAAGGTCTGCCCCCTGTCGAGGATGCGTTTCGCTTGTTTGAGGTAGATCCCGACCAAGTCAAGGTAGTTCTGGAGGTTGTCAGATTCGAGGGCGAGGGCTTCGCTGGCCAGCTGCTCCGCCTCCTCAAAGAGGTCGCGTTGGATGGTCACCTCTGCCAGGATTCGGAGCGAGTCCGGATCATAGTTGCCTTCCTTCAAGCCGTTCAAGAGCCAGTGGGCGGCCCTGTCGACCTGGCCCCAGCGGTAAAAGAGCTTGCCGAGATGAAGGGACGCTCGTTCCCCGGTAAAGCCGCCGATCATGCTGGCCGCGAGATCCGCCTGCTGCGGAGCGCCGAGCTTCAGGAAATCCTCTGCCAGGCTCAGGCAGGAAGCAACCAGAGAGCCCGGCGGCAGATCTTCATGCCCTTCCGGGTTCTGGCCGCCGCCGAGGAGGAGGCGTTGGAACTGTCCCAGGACCCGGGCCTCTGCGGCGCGTCCCTCTTCCAGCCGTTGCAGCGCCTCGTCGGCCGGGCCTGGTGGGCGGCACCTGCTCAAATTCGGTCAGGGCCTCCTGGTGCCGGGCCAACTGCAGCAGCAGGCGCCCCTTGAAGTAGCGGGTTTCATCTGTCGCCGCAGTCCGGGCCAACACGCGCTCCAGCTGACGCAGGGCCTGCTCAACCGCCCCGGCTTCGGCGAGAACGTCGGCCAGAAGCAGGCCTGATTGGATGGTGGCGAAATGGAAGTGGGTCTCCAGGTACTGGCTGACCTGATCGGGAGAATGGCCTAGCTTACCAAGCGCCCTCGCCAGGTGATAGAGCGGGCGGGAGTAATCACCTTTGGCCTGTAGTGCCGCGGCAAAGGCGGTGATGGCTTCGGGGTACTCCTTCAGTCGCATATGGAGCAGGCCGATTTGCTCGTAGGCGAGATAGCTGCCGACTCCCTCAGTGGACATGTAACGGGAAGGGGGCTCGCCCTGCAGGGTGCAATGCCTCCAGGCGGCGAGGGCCTGACCGTAAAGGTGCTTGCGGAGGAAGAGGAACCCCTGGAGGTAGTACAGTTCGGTGTAGTCGCTCCAGAGGTCGATGCCCTCCTCCAGTACTGCCAGGGCCTGATCGAAGTCCCCCTTCCCTTCCAGGGCTAGGGCATAGTTGCGAATCAGGGACGGCGTCCATGGTTCCGTGCCCTTCATGGCATTGTGAACCTCGGCCAGGACCGCGCAGGCCTCCTGGTGCTGGCTGAGCTGCAGGTGGCTGACTCCCAGGTTGTAGCGAGCGAAGAGGTCGTCAGGGCTCTCCTGCGCAGCAGCGTTGAGGAGCACCAAGTTCCGGCGGGCCTTCACTCCCTGATCCCGAACCCGCTGGGCATAGCCATGATGTAGGATCCGCAGACCCGAGGATTCAACCCGAGCCTGCGGGTCGGCACGGAGGATACTGGGCAGGATTTGCTCGTGCACGGCCCCTTCGAAACGATGAGCCGACCGGTTGCGCCACAGGCGGACCGCTTCATGCTTCATCTGCTGCCCATCGTCCAGCAGGCTGGTGATCTGGAAGGTGTAGGCCTCACAGGAAGCAGAGGCCAGGAGATCACGGAACCGTGACGGCCCTTCCTCCGGCAGCTCCAGCTCCTCATCGGCGTCAAGGACCAGGATCCAATCGCGGCTGGCGAGATCAAGCCCGGCGTTGCGGGCCTTGGAGAAGTCCTGCTGCCAGGCGACGTTCTCAATTCGAGCGCCGAAACGCTGGGCGATTTCCGCGGTGTTGTCCGTCGACCCGGTATCGATGACCACAACCTCATCAACCACCGGCGCGGCACTTTTCAGGCACTGTTCCAGCGTATCCGCCTCGTCGCGAACGATCAGGCACAAAGAGAGGCGGCAACCGTCCTGCACCGAAATCCCCCCTGCTCTATGGCAGGCCGCCCGCGTTCCAATGATCTCATGCGCGCGGGCGGCCGCCCCAGTTCTATACTTGCGCCTGCCAGATGACGTTGATGGTCACCGTTGCGCCCGCGGTGGCGGTGGCATAGGCGGCCCGAGCGTACTTGAGGAACTTATGGTTCACGAGGACATCGACTGCGTTGCCGGCCAGGGTGCTCGTGGCGATATCGGGATACCAGGTGGTATTGTCAGGGCTGATGTCGATCCGGACGTACGCGGAATCATCGGATGTGTTGTGCACGAAGAAGGAGTACGTGAACTTGTCGCTGATGTTGCGGGCTGTTGCGCCGGCGAGGTCTGTGGTGGTGCTGCCGACGGTCTCGCTGGCCTCGGTGAAGGCCCGGGAGTTTAGGTTGATGCTGCCGCCGGAGACGGTTACGGTGCCGGCGCTCAAGGCGCTGATGGTGCCGCCGGAGATGGTGACGGTGCCGGCGCTCAAGGCGCTGATGGTG
>CALMNP010000050.1 GCA_937868875.1 uncultured Bacillota bacterium
CCTCCGCCACCGCCGTAGACGGCACCGGACACCGTGCTGCTTCCCCAGAGGAGGACTGCCGCCGCCAACATAGCCAGGACCAAAACTGCACTCAAGACCTTGACGCTCTGGCGTTCAATCGAAACCATTCTTTCTTCCCTCCTTTCTTCTTTGGGAGTCCCCCGAGGGGGTGGTGTGCCCGCGCCAGGCCTTGTTATTGTCTCTGTGGACTTTACTTGGTTAGGAGCCAGGACACCTAACAGATACGACGCGGTTTAGGGAATCCCTCTTAGGATTTCCAGAACCGTCCATATTATCTATGTTATATTGACAGGCCCGTGCGTTGCGCCGCACCCCGGGGCGTCAGTCCAACTGCGGCAGGGCGGCCAGGGCCAGGAACTTCTCGTCCTGGAAGGCCTGTCGCACCCAAGGCTGGCGCTGAAGTCCGGCATCCTTGCCCTTGGGACCGGTAGAGCGCCAGAGAACGGCCAGCCAGGGCTCGGATTCGGCCCTCACCTGGGCGTCACCACCTGCTAGGCGCAGGTACTTCTCGGCTTGCGACGGGTTACGCAGGAAGTAGTAGGCCTGTCCCATGGCCAGAGCAAGGCGTCCCTGAACCCGGGGTACACGGCCCACCTTCACCTGCCGGCTGGCGAACTCGTCGGCCCTGGCCTGATAGGTGAGCCCGTCCTCTATGACCTGCCCGAACTGACGGCGCGCGGTCTCCCGATCACCGTTCATCAGGGCCTGGAAGGCGGCGGACGACTCCGCCTGGGCCGCCACCTCATAACCGCCTTGCTCCCAGGGGTCCTCCGCCTCCACTCGCCGGGCCTCCTGGATGGCTTGCTCCAGGCGGCCGGCGGCCAGGTATCTCCGGGTTACCTCAAGCCGCACGCGGGGGCTCTGTGGATTCACCAGCAGGGCCTGTTCCGCCGACCGAACCGACTGATCCAACAGGTCCTGCTGACCCCTGACGTCCGTCGGGTTCGCTGCTGCTAACTCCACAGCCTGGCGCCGGTAGAGGTCTGCGAGGGCGAGGTAGGTTTCATCATCCCGGGGGTTGAAGCGCAATGACCGGGCGTAGTTCCGTCCAGCACTGGCCAGGTTGCCAGTGTCAGCCCGGTGGGCCGCCCAGGCTTTGAAGGCCTGACCGCCCAGGAGCATGGTGGACACCAGGCCGGTAACCGTGAAGCCCGCAACCATGACGGCCGATAACCAACCGGCCCGCCACCCGGACATCGACGTCGTCCGCTGCCCGGGCACTGACAACCCGCTACTGGCCCGACGTGAGCCCGATAGGAAACGACGCTCCGCTGCGACCACGTCCCCGGTCCACTCTTCCGGAGACAGTCGCCGCACCTCGCCGTTGAGTGAACCTGCCACGCTCCAGAGGATCAGAGACATGGACATGTAGCTCAGGTCGAAGTCCACTGCGGCGTGCAGAAGCAGCATGGTGAGGGCCGCCAGCATACCCGCCACTCGCATCCGCTCCATACCACCCTGCCGCACGCGCAGAACCCGTATCGCGGTTACCATCAAACCCGTGAGAAACAGGAGCAGGGCAATGACGCCGACGATGCCCGTTTCAACAGCGTACTGGGCATAGAACGAATGCACCTGGGTGCTGAAGTACGGACTGGTGCGGTAACGGGGAAATAGCGCCGCCCATCCTCCGACGCCAGTGCCGACTATCGGGTGG
>CALMNP010000051.1 GCA_937868875.1 uncultured Bacillota bacterium
ATCTCTGCGAAGCGTCCCGGGGAAGGTTCCGTTTTCCTGGCCCGGATCGCCGCGGCTTTCAGCCATATGTTGGGGTCGCTCGGCATTTCGGGGCGTGCCGGCGCGGCAGCGGGCGCGGCAGCGGGTGCGGCTGCGAACGCCTCGGTGAACGCGCCAGTTGGGACCGACGCTGCCGCCGGGGCGCAGGTGCAAACGGCCGCTGACGCCGCGTTGGCTGTCAGCGGAGACTGAATGGGCCAAGCTCCACGACAGATGAGGATGACTACGCGGAACCGACAGGCGTAGGCCCCTTGCAACATCGGAAAGAGCCCCGGCCGTCTGACGGCGCGGGGCTCCATGTTTTGGATGACGTCTCATACGGGGCGGCGTGGATGGCTGTCTACTGGCCGACGTTGACGAAGGCGTCCGCCACCTTCACGCCGGGCTTCAGCATGCCCACGGAGACCAGCCAGTCGGCCGTCGCCTGCCAGTTCTCCGCCGTCTGCAGCCCGAAGGGCACGCCCTTGTCCGTCATCAACGGCAGCAGGATGTGCAGCGACTTGACCTCCACGTCCGGATCCAGGGGGAAGTTCTTGTCCTGCTTGGACAGCAGCAGCTTCAGGGCGGCGTCAGGGTTCTGTTCCACCCACGCCTGGCCCTTGGTCAGAGCCCGCCAGAAGGCCTTGACCATCTCCGAGTCATTCTTCACCGTCTGCTCGCCGGCGATCAGCACCAGCTCGTAGTAGTCGGGCACGCCGTACTGGGCCGGGTTGAAATAGGTGATGGGGATGCCCTGCTTTTCCAGCAGCAGCTGCTCGTGGTTGATGTAGGCGCCGTTGAGGGCATCCACCTTCTTCGTGGCCAGGGCGGGGATCAGGTCAAAGCCGACGTTGACGGTCTTCACCTTGGCCGGATCGCCGCCGGCGGCCTTGACCATGGTGTTGATCATGGCCTCGCCCTGGGGCGTGCCGGCGTAACCGACCCGCTTGCCCTCCAGGTCCTTCGGGCTGTTGATGCCGTCCCCGGTTCGAACCATCATGCCGTTCAGCGGGTGGCGGACCACCGCTGCCACCGAGACGACGGGGACGCCCTCGGCCCGGGCCAGCAGGGTGTCAGCCTGGTAATACAGGGCGAAGGTCTCCTTGCCCGCGCCCACCAGCTTGATGCCCTCGGTGGTGTCATCAGCGGGCATCTGGACACCCACGTCGAGGCCCTCCGCCTTGAAGTAACCCTGCTCAAGAGCCGCGTAGATAAAGGCGTGTACCGCGTTCGGATACCAGTCGAGCATGAGGGAGACCTTCTTCGGCTCCTTCGGCGCAGGGGTGAAGGGGGCCGGAGCCGCGTCAGAGCCGGCGCCGGCCTTGGGAGCCGCGCCGGAGCTGCAGGCCGTCAGCAGAAAGAGGGAGGCGAGAATGAGAGCGATCTTGCGAAACATGGGAACCCTCCTTGATTATCCTTGGTGATTGTCTGCCTGGTGCGGCACGAAGCGCCGCTCCAGCCAGGCGGATAGCCAGAACAGAGCGATGCCCGACAGGGCCAGGAGCAGAACGGAGGCGAAGAGCTCCGGGGCTTTCAGGGTGCTGGCCGCCCGGCGGCCGAAGATGCCGAGGCCGGTGTCGCCGCCGAGCCACTCGCCGATCACGGCGCCGCTGATGCTGTAGGTGGCGGCGACCTTCAGGCCGGTGAAGAAGGCCGGCAGCGCCGCAGGCGCCTCCACCAGGCGCAGGGTGCGCCGGCGGGACGCCCCCGCAGCCTTCATCCAGTCCAGCAGGTCGGGGTCGGCGGAGCGCAGGCCGTCGTAGGTGTTGACGGCCACCGGGAAAACGCTGTAGAGCACCACCACCGCCACCTTCTCGGCCAGGGAGTAGCCGAACCAGAAGAGGAAGACCGGAGCGATGGCGATGGTGGGGATGGTCTGCGAGGCCACCACCAGCGGGTATACGGACCGGTTGACGAGGGGGGAGAGATGCATTCCCGCCGCCAGGGCGACGCCCAGGACGAGGCTGAACGCAAGCCCAAGAAGGGTTTCCCAGAGCGTCACGGGCAGGTGCTGGAGCAGAAGAGGGCCGCGCCACTGCCACAGGGCGGCGGCGATGCGGCTGGGCGCGGGCAGGATGTAGCCGGGGATCCTCAGCAGGTGCGACGCGGCCTCCCAGCCGAGGATCAGGGCCAGGAGCAGGAACGCGGCCGGGCTGTACCTCTGCCATGGTTCCCTCAGCACACGCCCACCTCCCGCAGGATCGACTCCCGCCGCTCCACCAGCGCCGGCTCGGTCACCATGCCGTAGCGGCGGGGGCGGGGAAGGTTGATGGGGACCTCCACGCCCTGCCCCCGGAGCACGTAGACCCGGTCGGAGAGCAGGGCCGCCTCCTCCGCGTCATGGGTGATGAAGAGCACGGTTTTGTTCAGGCGGTCCCAGAGGTCCAGCAGCCACTGCTGCATCTGGGCCCGGGTGAGGGCATCCAGGGCGCCGAAGGGCTCGTCCAGCAGCAGGACCGGGTGATCGCCCAGCACCGTGCGCAGGAAGGCCACTCGCTGGCGCATTCCGCCGGAGAGCTCGCGCGGGTACCGTCCCTCCGCCCCGCTGAGGCCGAAATCGGCCCACAGAGCCCGGGCCTGTTCTCGCGCGCGGGGCCGCGGCACACCTTGCACCTCCAGCCCAACGGCGGCGTTGTCCAGGGCGGTGCGCCAGGGCATGAGGCAGTCGGCCTGCGGCATGTAGCCGACACGTCCAGGAGCCGGGGGGTTGCCCATGATCCGGATGGTTCCGGACTGGGGTTTGAGGAGCCCGGTGAGCAGCTTGAAGATCGTGCTCTTGCCCGAGCCGCTGGCGCCCACCAGCGAGACGAACTCGCCCTGGCGAACCCGCAGGTTGAAGGCCTGGAGCAGGGGTCCGTCACCGTAGGTGAAACTGACCTGATCCAGATCGAGAGCGATTGGCGTCATGTGGTTGTCCCTCCTTGGCCAGCAAGATAGCCGATAGAACGAAGGCCGCCCCCGCGGGAAAGCGGAGGCGGCCGGCGTTTCTGGCCGATCTCCACTTCCCTCCGCTGGTATGACCCAGTTCAGGTTCAAAGGGTTCAGGTCTGGCTCGACCTGATCTCAGCCCGGTTGGGCACCCCTAGTGGCTTTATGAACGGTATCCGATGGACAGCGTGAGAGTAGCACGC
>CALMNP010000052.1 GCA_937868875.1 uncultured Bacillota bacterium
CCTGCATGGCCACCGCCGGCGAATCGGCGAGGCCTTCAACGCCACGCCCCGCCTTTGGGCGCGGTCCCTGGGAGTGGCCCTGCTGGTCTTCCTGGGGCTCCTCCTCCTCCTCGCCGTGGTGATGGGGACGAGCGTCGGGGTGAGCATTGTCCTGCATGCCACCTGGCTGAACGTGGTCGGCGCCATCCTCTGGGTCGGGGTGGCGGCGTTTTTCGCAGTGCGCTGGGTCTTCGTCAGCCAGGTCCTGGTGGCCGAGGGCATCGGTATAACGTCAGCCATCCGGCGCAGCTTCCGCCTGACCCGGGGCAGTTTCTGGGCCCTGGTAGGGCGCCTCATTGTCTTCGGTCTCATCATCTACGCCCTTCGTGCAGCCCTTGACCTGGGCATTCTCATGGCGGCCGGGGCCGTGGCCCTGACGCGGTCCACGGCGGTCGCCGTGGCGTTTCAGGGCGTGGCCAGCCTGATCGGCGCTCTCCTGGCGCCGCTGGGCTGGATTGGTCTGACGCTCCTCTATTACGACCTCCGCATTCGGAAGGAAGGCTATGACCTGGAGCAGACGGCTCAAAGCCTTGAGCAGCAGGCGTCTCCAGTTTAAGGACGGGGGCGGGAAAGCCCGCAGAAGGCCGGCACAGGTCGCCGGCCTTCTTGTGCTGCTTGCGGCCGTCCTGTCCGGGGTGGTGTCGAAGGCGGCCGCGGCCGCCGCTGCACCACTTCCCCTGGGGCCTCTGGCCGCCGCGGATCCTGATCGGGCCCGACTGGCTCGCATCTATGAACGTCCGGAGTTCGTCCTGGCTCGCTGGACTGAGGCTGCGGCCGATCTGGTCCGCAACGCCTTCTGGGCTTTTCTGACACGCCTTCAACGGCTCGTGCAGTCGGGGAACCTCAGACCCCTGGCCTGGGCGGCGGCGGGACTGATCCTGGCGTTTGCCGTCGGTGTTCTGATCTGGCTGACCCGCCGACTTCAGAGCGCGCCGGCGGTCTCGTCCGGCTCGCCTCGGGCCCAGTCCCTGGACGTCCGGGACCTGGAGGCCGAGGCCTTCCGACTGGCGTCGGCGGGGAACTGGGTCGCGGCCATCCGCCGGCTCCTCAGGGCTCTGCTGGTACAACTGGACCGGCGGGGCTGGCTGCCTTACGACCCGTCGCGCAGCAACCGCGAGGTAGTTCGCGCCTTGCGGCGGCGGCTGGGCGGCCTGGGAGACGACCTGGCCCGGCTGCTGACGGCGGCCGACGAGGTGACTTTCGGTGGGCGCCGCGGCTCACAGCCGCTGTGGCAGGAGGTGGAAGCCGCCTACGGCCGGCTGCTGGCGGCCCTGACCGCTGAGGCGGACGCCTCGGCCGTCGACCGCCGCCCTGGTGAGGGCCCTGGTGCAGGGCCTGGCCCTGGCGCGGGCGTCAGGGACCCGGGGGCGGAAAGCGGGGTGCGGTCATGAAGCGGTTGTGGCAAGGCGTCTGGCGGAGCCTGGCCTGGCCGGCCGCCATCCTGGCCGTCGCCCTGCTCATCGGCCTGCTGGCGGGACCGGCCCGCACCGGTTCCGCGCTGGACCCCGACAGCGCCCGCACCCACGGCTTGCGGGCCCTGGTTCTGTACCTCAAGGAGAGCGGCTGGGTGGTGCGCCCATCCGTAACCGACCCGAAGCAAGTATCGCCCAGGCAGGGTGTCCTCTTCGTGGCGCCTGAGGTGCTGGACCGGGCGGACCGTGGCGAGGGCCAGTCCCTGACCGACTGGGTCGGGCAGGGTGGCCTGCTGGTGCTGCTGGGGACTGCCGACAGGGGAGCCTTGCAGACACCGGCCCAGCGCGAGGAGGGCGCCCCGAGAGAGGCCGTTCTTGATGACGGGTCCCCTTCCCTGGGTGGCGCCCGCAGGCTCTTTACTCCGAAAGGCAGCAGGTGGAACCCGAGCAGCATGTCATCCGGAGCGGGCTGGCAGCCGGGGGCCGTCGCGCAGGGGGCGCCGCTGCTGGCCATACGGCAGGGGCCGGGTGGCGGCCCGGGGCGCATCGTCGCCCTGGCCGAGCCGCGGATGCTGGACAACCAGGCCCTGCCCCAACAGGACAACCTCGTCTTCGCCCTGGCCCTGGTCGAGGACGGTCAGCGCCATGAATGGGGCTATTACATCGGCGACCCCATGGCGGCGCTCCGGCAGCAGATGGCCGGCGACCAGGGGCCCCGCCTCCCCCTCAGTTGGAGGCTCCTGCTTTGGGGCCTGGGCCTGGCCGCGGTGGCCGGGTTCTGGCTCGCCGGCCGGCGCACGGGGCCGGTGCTGCCACCGGCGCCCCAGCCGTCGCGTCCGGGGGTCGAGTTCCTGGTGGCCCAGGCACACGCCTACCGGCAGGCCGGTGCCGCGACCGGAGTCCTGGGATACCTGCTGAGGGCATTCCGACGGGACCTGGCGCGCCGCACGGGGCTGCCGCCGGGCGCCCCCGCGACGGTCCTGGCCGGGGCCAGCCTTGGACTGGGTCTGGAGCCTCACGCGGTCCAGAGCCTGCTAAGCCGTGCCGAGGATTTCCTTTCCCGACGTCTGACCAACAAGCAGTTGCTGGCCCTGGCACGCGAGCTGGCGGCCATGCATAGGAGGATGCGCAATGCCCGTAGCTGACGTGAAGACCGTGGCCGACCGGCTCCGCGAGGCCCTGGCCGGGGTGATCCTGGGCCAGGATGAAGTGATTGACCAGGTGCTGGTCGCCCTCTTCAGCCAGGGGCACATCCTGCTGGAGGGCGTGCCGGGGCTGGGTAAGACACTCCTGGCGCGCAGCCTGGCCCAGGCCCTGGACCTGGGGTTCCGTCGGGTGCAGTTCACCCCCGACCTGATGCCCAGCGACGTCACGGGGCAGATGGTCTACGACATGCAGGCCGGCCAGTTCCGCCTGCGTCAGGGTCCGGTCTTCACCAACCTGCTCCTGGCGGACGAGATCAACCGCACTGCGCCCAAGACCCAGGCTGCCCTGCTGGAGGCCATGGAGGAGCGGCAGGTGACCATCGACGGCGAGCCCCACGCTCTGCCCGACCCCTTCCTGGTCATCGCCACCCAGAACCCCATTGAGTACGAGGGCACCTACCCCCTGCCCGAGGCCCAACTGGACCGGTTCATGATGAAGGTCGTGCTGGACTACCCGGACGACCGGGCGGAGACGGAACTGCTGCGGCGGGCCCAGTTCGGTCCCGAGGCCTTTCAGTCCCGCCTGCGCCCCGTGGCGACCGTGGCTGACCTGAAGGGCTGCCGTGCCGCCCTGGCCGAGGTGCGGGCCGAGGAGGCCGTTCTGGCCTACGTCAATCAGATTGGCCGCGGTACCCGCCAGAGCGCCAGCGTGGCCCTGGGAGCCAGCCCGCGCGCTGCCGTCACCCTGCTGCTGGCGGCCAAAGCCCTGGCGGCCATGGCCGGCCGCGACTACGTGACCCCGGACGACGTCAAGGACATGGCCAGGCCGGTCCTCCGACACCGCCTGGTGCTCCGTCCCGAGGCCGAGGTGGAGGGTCTTCAGCCTGACGACGCCGTGGCCGCGGTGCTGCGCGCCGTGGCGGTGCCGCGCTGACATGATGCCCACCTGGCGCACCGTGGGGCTTTTGGCGGCAGCCTCCTTCATCCCCCTGGCGTTCCCCGAGGACCGGGCCCTGGCGGTCTGGCTATATGGGCTGGGGCTGGTGGTCCTGCTCTTCCTCGGGGACTGGCTGGTCGCCTGGCGGACGCCCGTCGACCTGAAGCGCGACCCGGTTGACCTGCTGGTGCAGGGTCGCGCGGCGACGGTAGCCGTGCATCTGGTCAACCGGCGTCGGCGGCGGGTTCTGGCGGCATGGCGGGACACGGGGCAGGCGGCGTTCGGCCTGGAGAGCGAAATGAAGCCGGTCCTCCTGGGACCGGCCGAGAGCAAGCGCGTGACCTATGAGGTGGTGCCGGCGGAGCGGGGCCTCTGGCGGCTGGGGGACCTGTATGCCCGCCGGGCCGGCCCCCTGCGGCTGGCCTGGCACCAGTGGCGGGTGCCGGCGGGTCAGCCGGTCAAGGTTTACCCGGACCTGCAGGCCCTGGCCCGCCGCGGCAGCTTGGTGCTGGCCACTCGCGAGCGTGCAGCCGGGGTCCGTCGTGCGCGTTTCCGTGGCCTCGGGACGGAGTTCGAGAGCCTGCGGGAATTCATGCCGGACGACTCCTACCGCACCATCAACTGGAATGCCACGGCCCGCCGCGGTAAGCTGGTCGCCAACGTGTACCAGACCGAGCGGAGTCAGACCCTGATGCTCATGGTGGACGCCGGCCGCCTTCTCGTGCCGAAGGCGGGCGCCATGGGGACCAAGCTGGACTACACGGTGGAGGCGGCCCTGTCTCTGGCCACCCTGGGGCTTCGCTTCGACGACCGGGTGGGGTTGCTGGTCTTCGCCGACAGGCCTCTGGCCTATGTCCCCCCGGCCCGCGGCCGCGACCAGGTGTACCGGCTGGCCGAGGCTCTGTACCAGGTGAAGCCCCGCCTGGTGGAGCCCGATTACGAGGCAGCCCTGGAGGTACTGCGGGCCAGGCTGAAGCGCCGGTCGCTGGTCTGCCTGTTCAGCGACCTGCTGGACCCGGAGGCCTCGCGCCGGGTGCTCGTGCAGACGGCCCGGCTGAGTCCGCGGCACCTCCCCCTGTTCGTGGCCCTGCGCGACCCGGCGGTGGTGGCCGAGGCCGGCCGTGATGTGGAACGCATCATGGAGGCCTACACCAGAGCCATGGCCGTCCATCAGTTGGAACGGCGCGAGACGGCCCTGGCCGCCCTGCGGGAACGCGGCGGGCTGGCCCTGGACGTCCTGCCGGAGGAGTTGAATTCCGCCGTGCTCAATCAGTACCTGGAGGTCAAGGCGCGGGCCTTGCTGTAGCCACGACGGGGCCAGAGGTAGACGGCCATCGGCACCAGGCTGAGGCCGGCGACCAGGAACTTGGCCTCGGCCGGGATGTCCGCCGGGGTGATGAAGCCTTCGATGAAGCCCGCCAGCACCAGCATGGGAATGGCCGCCACAACCAGGGTGATGGCCTCGCGGCCGTGCCGGGCCATGGACTCGGAGCGCGGGCGATCGCCCGGCCGGATGAGGCCGGCGGCAAAGTGCAGCCCGGCGCCGCCGGCAATGAAGATGGCGGTCAGTTCCAGCAGGCCGTGGGGCAGGATGAGCGACCAGAAGCGCACCGCCCATTGATGTTGGAACACCGCCGCCAGGACCCCCAGAAGAGCGCCGTTCTGCAGCAGGACATAGACTGTGCCCAGCCCGGCGGTGACGCCCAGGGCGAAGGAGAACGCCGCCACCTGAATGTTGTTGAGCATGATGGCCGTGCTCATGACCGGCGCCTGGCTGAGCGGCACGCCGTGCCGCCCCGGTTCGGGCAGATCACCCTGGGCCACAATCTCCCGGAACTGCTGGGGCAGCATGGCGGCGGCGTACTGGGGCTGCCACTTCGCCGTGGCCACGCCGGCTAGGGCACCTATGAAGAACAGCAGGAAGGCCATCAGCACGGCCCGCCTGAGCCGCCAGAAGGTCTCCGGCACCTGGCGCCAGAAGAAGTGAAAGATGTCGCGCCAGGACGTGGTGCGCACGCCGTAGAGGCGCGCGTGGGAGCGGGCCACCAGGCTGTTGAGGTAGCGGTGGGTCTGCCCCTGAGGGAAGTGCGTGGCGGCCAGGGCCAGGTCCGAGCTGGCCTGGAGGTACAGGCTGCTCAGCTCCTCCAGCTTCGCCGGGGGCAAGGAGCGCCAGCCGCGCCGGTCCAGGTCGTGCAGGAGCTGCTCCAGACGCTGCCAACCGGACTGCCGGGCGCGTACGAAGGAGTCGTGTTGCATGAGGTTCCCCCCTGGAGGTGCCCTTCGTTTGGACGAACAAGTTTCCGTAATCACGCCGGAGAGCGTGGGTTTCTCCCTGGAGGTGGCGGGCCTGGGGTCGCGGTTTCTGGCCCTGCTCCTCGACAGCCTCTTCAAGGGAGTTGTCGTCGCCATTCTCCTTTTCGCCACCATCTTCTCCGCTCCTCTGCTGGGCGAGGAAGTCCTGACCGGCGTCATCATGGCGGTAGGGTTTGTCCTGGCCGGACTGGTGGCCATCCTCTACCACATTGTGCTGGAGGCCGCCTGGAGCGGGCGGACCCTCGGCAAGCGCCTCCTTGGGCTGCGCGTGGTGAAGGACAGCGGCGTGCCCATCGGATTCTG
This sequence comes from uncultured Bacillota bacterium, assembly GCA_937868875.1. Taxonomy (GTDB): domain Bacteria; phylum Bacillota; class Sulfobacillia; order JAMDAP01; family JAMDAP01; genus JAMDAP01. The sequence goes on from CALMNP010000052.1 coordinate 6,150, forward strand.
GGACGCCCTCATCCGCAACCTGCTGCGAATGGTCGACTACCTGCCCTCCTTTTACCTGGTGGGCGTCGTGACCATCTTCGCCAGCCCCCTCCACAAGCGAATTGGCGACCTGGCGGCGGGTACGGTGGTGATCAAGGAGAGGTCGCTGAAGGCCGCCGCTGCGCC
>CALMNP010000053.1 GCA_937868875.1 uncultured Bacillota bacterium
CCGGCCGGCCCGTCGTCGTCCGGCAGGTAGTAGTTGAGACCCACGGCCACGATGGAACGGGCTCCGGGGAGCCAGAGGCCGGGGTCGACGCGCAGGGCGATGTCCCGCTCCTCAAACGGGGAGCGGTAGCCCAGGGCCTCCCTCTGGCGCAGCACGGCCTCTTCCTCCAGGAAGGGCTCGGCCGGAGCGATGCCCACCAGGTCCAGCCCCAGGCGCCGGGCCTCTGCCTTGAGGTCGGCTTCCAGGGACATCAGACGGCCGGCTGCTCCGCCGTGCCCGTCCCGGCCAGGCCGAGTTCCCTGGCCACACCCTGCAGGGCCTCGATGACGTTCTGGATGTGCTGATCCAGGTCGACCCCCAGCTCCGCGGCCCCCCGCACCAGGTCCTCGCGGCTGACGGCGCGGGCGAAGGCCTTGTCCTTCATCTTCTTGCGGACGCTCTTCACGTCCACTTCCGCCAGGCTCCTGCCCGGCTTCACCAGGGCCACGGCGGTGACGAAGCCGCACAGCTCGTCCACCGCGAACAGAGCCTTGTCCACCAGGTGGGTGCGCGGAACGCCAACCGCGTCGTTGTGGGCGCTGACGGCATAGGCGATGTCCTCGGGCACGCCCTGAGAACGCAGAATGTCGGCGCCGACGCGCGCGTGCTGGGTGATCTCGGGATAGCGCTCGTAGTCGAAGTCGTGAACCAGGCCGATAAAGCCCCAGCGCTCAATGTCCTCTCCGTAGATCCGGGCGTACCGGCGCATGGCTGCCTCGACGGCCAGGGCATGCTTGATCAGGTGCGGCGTCTGGGTGTACTCGTGGAGCAGGGCCAGGGCGGCGGAACGGTTGACCTCCATGAGAGTCAGGCCTCCTTTGGGCTGGTTTCGGGGGGACCGGCGGGGCCCACCCGGGGGAAGTACATGCCGGTCATGAACTGTTCGACGAAGTCCGGATGGTTGGCCAGGTCCAGGTGCTCGGTGCGGCGGGCGATGTCGCGTGCCCGCCGGGCCTCTGACCGGGACAGCAGGAACATGCGGGCTCCGGCCCCGGCGGCGTTGCCGGCGGAGCGGATGCGCTCCTCCGGGGCCATGGGGATGAGTCCCACCGCCGCGGCGGCGGCCGGCCGCACGTAGGTGCCGAAGGCGCCGGCCAGGATGACCTCGTCCAGCTGCGCCTCCTCCAGACCCAGGTAGGCCAGGGCCAGGCGCGCCCCGGCCACGATGGCCCCCTTGGCGGACTGCAGCTCCCGCACGTCCTTCTGCGTCAGCAGCACCGGGCGGCCGGAACGGGCGATACCGGCCGGCGCCAGCACAAAGGACCAGGTGCCCGCCTCACCGGGGACGAGGCGCCCCAGGACGGCCGGCGGCAGGAAGTCCCGGCACTCCTCCGGTGAGCGGACGCGGCCGGTCTCGTCCAGGACGCCCACACGGGCCAATTCCGCCCCGGCGTCGATGAGGCCTGAGCCGCAGATGCCGGCGGGCGGGGCGTCGCCGATGACCTTCAGGTGCACCTGGCCGTCGATGCGGATGGCCTCGATGGCCCCCTTGTCGCCGCGCATCCCCTGGCTGATGCGGGCCCCTTCGAAGGCAGGGCCGGCTGCCGTGGAGCAGGCCACCAGGCGCCCGCGCCAGCCGGCCACGATTTCACCGTTAGTGCCCAGGTCGAGCAGGCAGGTGGCCTTCGTGGTCCGGTCCTGCCCGGTGGCCAGCACCGCGGCCACGGTGTCGCCGCCGACGAAGCCGGCGATGCCGGGCACCAGTTCCACCACCGCGCCCGGGTTCAGGGCCAGCCCCAGGTCGCGGGCACGCAGGCGCGGGCTCTCGCGGAAGGCGGGCCGGAACGGGGCGCGGCTGAGGCCTGTCGGGTCCACCCTGAGCAGGAAGTGCTGCATGGTGCTGTTGGCGGCGACCACCAGGTGGTAGATGCGGTGGGGATGAACCCCGGCCTGTCTGGCCAGCTCGGCCGTCAGCAGGTTGAAGACCCGCACCAGCTCGCGGTGCAGTTCCTCCAGGCCTCCGCCCTCCACGGCATGGGTGAGGCGCGAGATGACGTCGCCCCCGTGCACCACCTGAGGGTTCAGGGCGGAGGCTCGGGCTACTTCCTGGCCCTTCTCCAGGTCCATAAGCCAGGCCGCGATGGTGGTGGTGCCCAGGTCCACGGCCATTCCGAACAGACCTGCCAGGCCCTCGCCGGCCTGCACCTCCAGGACCTCGCGCCCCTCGTAGAGCACGGCGGTGGCCGGCCCAAACCGGCCCCGCAGGGCCAGGGCGGTCTCCCGCACGGCAGCCAGGTCGGCGTCCGGCGGCGTCACCCCAAGGAGCGCCAGGTCGGCCGCACCCCCCTGGGGCGGCACGTCCCAGACGGCTCGGGCTACCCGGGGTTCGCGGCGGAAGTCGGGCATGTCCGCATCGGTCAGAATACGCGGATGACCCTTGACCAGCGGCGAGAGAACCTCTACCTCACAGTCTCCGGCCGCAGCGGCGCGGCAGGCCAGGCGTACCCCCTCGGCCAGCTCGGCCGGCGAGAGGGCGGCCTGTTCGTCCTCGGTGACCGGGGAACAGGATCCCTTCACGCGTATCCGGCACTTGCCGCAGGTGCCCGCTCCCGCGCACACGGCCTCCACCGGCTGGCCGGCCTCGGCCACCACGTCCAGCAGCAGCATTCCCTGCGGTACCTCCAAGCGCCTGCCGTCGGGCAAGACCGTCACCGTCACCGCCACGCCGCCACCCCCGCTCCGTCAGGATAAGACGTGGCCCACCGCCTGAGCGGTGGGCCGGACGCACCCGCAACTATTTGCAGTGTAGCGTCTGGGCTTCGATGGTGTCAACGGTGCGGGTCCCGGC
>CALMNP010000054.1 GCA_937868875.1 uncultured Bacillota bacterium
CGGTCCAACACGGATGTCTCCAGCATGAACCGGAGCCGGTCGGGCGGCTGGCGGCGGAGTACTTCGTCCGTCAGGTAGTCCAGGACGAAGCGGTGACTGCCGGTGAATCTGTCCACGAACTCCTGCGGCCGTTCATCACCCTGCACCGCCAGGGCTGCTAGCTGGAGCCCGGCGATCCAGCCTTCCGTATGGGCGACCAGGGCCTGCACCTGCTCGTCCTGCAGGTTCAGGCCCATACAGTCGCGCAAGAATGCTGCGGCCTCACTGACCTGGAATCGAAGGTCGGACGTGCGAATCTCGGTCAGCTCATCGCCGGCCCGCATGTGCGCAAGCGGCAGGGGCGGGTCGGAGCGGGTCAGTATCACCACACGCAGCCCGGGAGGTGCCGACTCCAACAGCGGCGCCAGCCCGGCGTGAACGGAATCGACCGTTATAACGTGATAGTCATCCAGGACGAGCGTAAGCTGTTCGTCCATGCCGGCCAGCTCGTTGACGAGGAGGCCGGGCACTGCATCGAGGGGAGGCGGCTGTGGCGATTGGAACAGGTCCAGCACGTCCTGCCCGAAGTCCGGCCGGACCCGGCGAACGGCCGCAAGCAGGTGCCGCCAGAACGATGCAGGATCGTTTTCGCCTTGATCCAGCGAAAGCCAGGCGGCGGGCTGGGGGTGTGCAGCCAGCCACTCGCTGACCAGCGTCGTCTTGCCCGACCCGGCCGGTGCGGCGACCAGCGTGAGAGGGCGGTGCTTCCCGGCCTCCAGGCGCTCGAGCAACCGGTCCCGGACAACCCGACGGGCCCTTGGGGCGGGTATGAACAGCTTGGTCGCCAACAACGGCGTCTGGTCATTCACAGGATTGCCTTCCGTCATCTCCGACATGTCGCACGGCAGTTCGGACAGTTCGTTCGACAACGGCGTACGACGCACCTTCAACGTGCCGGATACTGACTTCTAGCTAACTCGTTAGGTAGTATGTTCGCCCCCTTGACCGACGCGTAGCCCGTCGAGGGCCAAAAGCAAGAAGGATGGTTGAAAGTGCTGAAGAAGTAGACCCAAAACCCATGAGGGATGGGGGACAGGGTTGTGGACATTCGTCCCGGATCTGCAGTCTACGGTAGTGACGGTGAAGTCTATGATGTCAAAGAGTTGATCGGTCGAGGGGCTTTTGGTGATGTCTTTCGGATCAAGCAGCAGGGAGTTAACGTAACCAGAGCCCTGAAGACAATCTCAACGCCGCTGCTTAATAGCAACGAATTGGCTGCCTTGCAAAACGAGGGGAGATTGGCTCTTGGTCTGGACCACCCCAATGTTCTCAAGATGCGGTATTTCCACGATGGTCATGAGCACGTCGCTTTACCACCATACGTAATAATGGATTACGCAGATGGGGGATCACTCCAACGACTCCTAAACGGTCAGCGCGATTCGAAGGTAAACTTCTCCTCCCAAGAACTCACCGGCTTCTTCCTTCAACTGGCTCGTGGGATGAAGGCAATTAACGAACACCTTATTCATCGAGATATTAAGCCTGATAACGTTTTGATCCAAGACGGAATCCTGAAAATATCTGACTTTGGTCTAGCTAGAATTGCTGGAGCTGCAACTCGCACGGCCACTTTCAAGGGAATACAACATATCCAATACATGCCTCCCGAAGCCTGGGAACTCAAGGCCAATACGATCCAAATGGATATGTACTCAATGGGTATTGTCTTCTACGAACTGGCCACCCTGAAACACCCCTATGAGGCAAATGCAAACTCTGATCATATCGTGGCTTGGCGAAACGCACACCTCTACTCGCGCGCAGAACCCCCTGAGAGGGTGAATCAGCTACTTGCAGGCAATCTGTCGGGGATCATCTTGAGAATGATTTCCAAGCGCCCAGGCGATAGACCGAAGACTTGGGATGAGATAATTGAGCGCATCGAGGGACCAGGCGATACCGTTAAGACCCTAGATATTGGCAACTTGCTGAGAAAGGCACAAGTCAGGCAACAGGAGGCAGAAAGCCGCAGATTGGAGGATGAACGGCAGAGACGGGATGAGGAGGCTCGGCGGCAGCTTATTACCTCACGCTTTGGTGAGATTCAAGACGCTATCAGCAGCATAGTCGAAGCCTTCAACTCACAATCTGATACACCCAAGTTCATTACGTCCCACGACCAGATTTGGCGGTCCCAAGCTACGCTTTCAGGCACTCCCGATCTGGCCCGAGAGCGGAAATTCGTGTATGTTGACTGCCAGGAGGCCCGCGATATGTCCTTTAGGGGGCGATCTGTGGCAGCTTGGGGGGTTGCCAAGGCCTCAACTGGTCAAGGCTTCAACCTCCTGCTAGTTCGCAATGAACCTGAGGACCTGTACGGGGCTTGGGTGACTCTTCACCACCAATGGAGTCCTTTTGCACGTAGGTCGAGCCCTCACGCTTTTGCAATGGGACGACTGGAAGAGCTGCGGACCAGGCTATCCAACATTAACGCTCTCGATGTATACGAAACGCGTGAGGCAGCCTTCACAGTGGACGAGCTAGTGCCTCTTTTTGAGTCCATTCTTTAGGGCAATCAAGACGCCTGGGCAAGCCAGCTGCTCCCAACCATACTTTCGGCGGAAGTCCCTTTGGCCACGTTTCACCGCGCCGAGGAATGCCCTGGCGGGCGGCCCTACGCCTGGCACAAAACGGAAATACCTGCCTACGGCCCTCCCGGAGAACCGCTGTTGGGCTTTTCCTCGAGCGAACCGTAAATGACAGATTGCCATTAAGGACAGAATAACTAAGCCCTACCAGACGTCTGGTGGGGCCTGTCTTTGAAGGATTGAACCTACCTACTCAGCAGCGTCCCCACGTACTTCAGCAGCTCGTTGGCGCAGACCGTGCAGTAGCCGTGCTCGGCCACCAGCCGGTCCACCACCTCGTTCATGCGCTTGAGTTGCTCCGCGTCAGGGGTCTTCGTCGACGTCGTGATCTTCACCACGTTCTTCAGGTTGGCGAAGAGCTTCTTCTCGATGGCCTCGTTCAGCCGCTCGTGGGTGGTGTACTCGAACTTCTGCCCCCGCCGCGCCAGGGAGGACATGCGGATCAGCAGTTCCTCCCGGAAGCCCTTCTTGGCGTTTTCCGCAACCCCGATCTGCTCCTCAATCGACCGCATCAGCTTCTCGTCCGGGTCGATCTCCTCCTCGGTGATCGGGTCCCGGATCTTTTCTTTGTTGCAGAAGGCCTCCACGTTGTCCAGGTAGTTCTCGAACAGGGTCCGGGCCGACTCCTCGAAGGAGTAGACAAAGGCCTTCTGGATCTCGTTTTTGGCCAGTTCGTCGTACTCCTTGCGGGCCTCATAGATGAAGTTCAGGACTGCTCCTTCTCTTCGCGGGTGATGGAGGTGTACGGCTCTAGGCCCTTCTTCAGGGCGCGCAAGGCGTCCAGGGGGATGATGCAGGTGGCACCGGCCAGAGCCCCATGCAAGCTGCTCCGGGGTGGGGGATTCTTCATCTGGCTTTCTGGTACATTTTACGGCCGGCTCTCACAGAGCCTCCGTGGCTACGTCGCTAAGGCATGTGGAACTACCCAAGTACTGGGCTCTTTAGGGCTGGTTTCCCGGCTGTGCCCTGTCTGGATGACGGTAGCTTGGTGGACCACCGACAGCTCGTAACATCCTGCTTGCCATTGACAGCAAACATGTCCCTAAGTGGCTGCAGCGGCCGGCCGAATGAGGCAGAGCACAGATGCGACCCCGAAGAGTTCTCTCCGAGGTCTCTACGTCTCTACCCAGCAGCCTAGCGCCGGTACGACGTGAGCACTCACCTCGGGAGAGGTAAAGGCACATGAGCTTCTCGTCCGGGTCCATCTCCCCTTCGGTGAGGGGGTCCCGGACGTTTTCTTGCTGTAAAGCTTCCACGCAGGACCCAGAAAGGGCTGTCAGTTCCTGCTACTCAGCCCGGGCCGACGCCACTGAACGTCGCGCCTCAGCGAACGACCACGGGACTTCTGCTGATGTTTCCCAAAGGAGGTTGCGCATGAGGGCTGGGATTGGCTTCTCTCAGTAACTGCTCCACTGGTCAAGTCGATCAGTGGACGCTAAGGTGCCCGTGCCCAACGCGTCAGACGGGATGACAGATACCAGGACCGGTGCTGCAGTAACCTATCCTGCTCCTGACTGACACTTTCCGCGCTACAGGCAGTTCTGGTTGTAGAGCCCAAGGGCTGCGGACTCTTTACGTAGTACAGGGTGAACGGTGGCCACCGCCCCCCGGTTCAACCGAGAGGGTGATAACATGTGGCGCTGTACTACGGATGCGATTCCCTCACCAGTACCTTCCCCTGCGGCAAAGATTGCTACGCAGGGCGGCTGGGATATGGAACGACCGCTGACCTGACCTACTTTAACGCTAGCGCAGCGGCAACTGTGGGTAAGGCTCGAACATAGGCGTACTGGGGTCTTGAGGGGCCAGCATCTGATCCGAATTTCGCGTATCCCGACGTCTCGGCGGCCAGCGCCTGGGGCGCCGCGCAGGCTGATGCGTTCCACCAAGCCCGGCAGAACAACACAAACCTCACCACGAATACCGTTTTCGCCGACATTGAGCGGGGTTTCGGCGGATGGCTGGATCCTAGCGTCGGCAACAACAAGTTCGTGAACCATGCCGTGTTCTCCGGTTTCCTTAACAGCCTTGGTACCCTTGGCTACAGCAAAGGCGTGTACAGTTCAGTTGGCGAGTGGGACGCTATCATGGGCAATCAGTCTGCATCCCCTGCCACGGTTGAATGGGCAGCTAACTACCCCTGTGACCCGGGGAAGCCTGGCTGTGCGCTGTGTCCGACGACGTTCTCTCCGCTGAGCTTCGGTGGGCTCACCGCCACCATTTGGCAGTATACGGGACAACCTCCGTACAGTTATGGCGATCTGAACGCCGCTACCAGCCTGCCTACGTAAAGGCCAACATTGAGAGGTCGGAGCTTTGCCTCCGGCCTCTCAGCCATTACTGAATGCGACTGACTTGAACGTCGCTCACCAGCCACACGTCGCTTGACGTTCTCTGAAGTTCCACCCGTGCACGATACCGGTAGATGTCGTCACCATAGAACAAGCCGACCAGCACGTCGTAACGAGCTCGATGATCGTCTTCCTGCGCGGCAGTTGAGGGGTCAAGCGTCGGAGGCTCAGCAATGCTGGGATTTGCTCCGTGCCCGGTGCGAAGATCCAATGCCGCACTCTCCACGAGCCTGGCCCGGTCCGGAACCATGAGAGCTTTCATTGTCACCAGATCCCGCTTAAGCATGGCATCAAGAAAGCGAAGGGCGACCGCGGAGGGGCCGGAGTGTTCACCAGATGCGTCCGTGAGGCTGCCGGAAGCTGCCTTGGCCGGCACCTTGCCCTGAGTAGGCTGAGTACATCCGATGATGGTTAGTCCCGTAATCAGCAACACCGAAACAACGAGGCGCGCCTTGTACCTGATACGGCACCGAGCACTCTCAGTCCATATCATGGCTGTACCTCCCGAAACGTCAGAAATGCCCACACTGGAGTAACGTCAAGGGCTCATGGTTGGTTGCGCTGGGATCTGCAATCTGCACTCACCCCGCCAATATCGCACTGGACGGGCGGTTCCTAAACTGGCCGGCCAAGTGCTGGTAGTCGGCCGTGCTATCACTTCTCGCGGAATGCGGGCCGCTGGGCTTCGCGACAACGCATCGACACCCACACGAGAGTCTGCCCCTCAAGTCTTTTAGCCTCCTGGGTAGTCTACGGTTTCTTGTTCGTCGTTGAGACTATTAGCATCATCGAGAACCTTGTGGCGGCAGGCCTTACCCAGCTCGAACCATTAGTTGTTCGCCTCAGGCACAGGCTGAATGAGTCTCTGGAAACCCAGGATGACGGCCAGCGGCATGGTCGATGACACCTCCCGTGGTGTGGCAAGGGCCGCGCTCGGTTGGGACGGCTCAAGATAGCGCGGTAGAGGGCACAGAGATTCCCCGACCGGTTCCGAATTGCCCTAGATCACTGCATGGTCAACAATTCCCTTGCTGGCTAGCAAGCAGGGGATGGTGGCCCACTCAGTCTTCCGAAAGGAGTCGTGAAACCAATGACCGAGGTCCAGCGGAGCGTCCCTAGTTCCACGGCAGAGCCCCAGACGGTCATCACCCCCATGTACGTTGCGACCACCTTTAACGGTCCACTCACACAGCACTGCAGCCAGACGGCTGACTCCGGCAATTACCTGGAGTTCGACGGTTCTCAGTACCATCTGCACCTCACCCCCAGCGGCGCGCGGATTTATGATGCCTTGACTGGAAGGACCTTGAGTGCTATAGCGGCCATCACGGCTGCGGTCCTGGTGATGCTAACAACCAAAGGGGCATCGATGGGGTCCAGAGTGGCGACACCTACCTGTCGAAGGTGGTCGTTGCGCAGATCTGGGGCGCGATCATCGGAGCAGCCTTCGACCTGACGCCTGGTTGGTCCTACCACAAGAACGCTGACGGCTCAGTAGACATGTACTCTGCGACCGTCGACTTCAACAACATCTATGCCATGGGAACCGGGCGCGCTCGTTCACTGTCCTACGGGTATTTCAACGTGCCCAACCACGTCTACGTGAACTGCTAGCAACTTCTGTCGGGAAGTGGCCCCCCATCGGGGGCCGCTTCCCATTTGGAGGGACCATCCGTATAATAGGACTGAGGTGATCTTGAATATGGTCACGTTTAGTTCTTCGGTACTCACAGTCACGCTGCTTATCCCGTGGGTTGCCGTAATGTTGACTTATGCTGCGGTCGTCGCCTACCAGAGCCGTCGCCAACCCGTGGGCCCGTGGCTTTTTCCGGCTACAGCAACGGTTGCCTCCATCATGCCCCTAATTGGACGCACTTTCAGTTTCGATAGGTTGTTCGTGTCCGTAGGAAGCGCGCTATTCCTTTGGATCACGATGGTACTTTTCCGTCGCTCCTTTATCCGAAGGGACGCAGTGAAAGCACGATAGCCAAGAAGGTCGTATGGGCCTGTCGAGATGTTGAGAAGAGGGAGCGACCAGGAGCTATCCTGGTCGCTTATTGAGTTGGCCTTCGGCTACCGTCGGAAGGTGCAATGGGCGGTGGAGAAACGGAGCAGGTCTTTGGATGATTCCTGCTAACTGAGGACGAACAGGCCCTGCCCAGACCTGCACGGTCAGGGCCCCACCGGTTGACGCCGGCAGGGCCCTTCATCATCTGCAGAGGCTCACCTACTCAACAGCGTCCCTACATACTTGAGCAGTTCGTTGGCGCAGACCGTGCAGTAGCCGTGTTCGGCCACCAGCCGGTCCACCACCTCGTTCATGCGCTTCAGTTGCTCCGCGTCCGGGGTCTTGGTCGATGTCGTGATCTTCACCACGTTCTTCAGGTCGGCGAAGAGCTTCTTTTCGATGGCCTCCTTCAGCCGCTCGTGGGTGGTGTACTCGAACTTCTGCCCCCGCCGGGCCAGGGAGG
>CALMNP010000055.1 GCA_937868875.1 uncultured Bacillota bacterium
CAATCCCGTGGAGGCCGGCTATGTGCAGGAGAACGGTGCGCCGGGGGCCATTGGGCTGGCCCTGGAGCTGGGAGAGCTGATGGAAGATGCCCTGCCCGGGGGAGGGCCCGCGGTCGCCGCAGCGCTGACGGAGCGGCTGAACGGCCGGGTGCTGGCGGAAGGGGGGGTGTCCGGTTACCGCATCGAAACCACCGGCGGCTATGACGTGGGCCGCCTGGAGGTGGGGCGCCTGCGCCTCACGTTCTGGAACGAGTACATGACCGCTGACGAGGGCAGCGACCGTAGAGCGACCTTCCCCGATCTGATCGCCACCCTGGACGCAAAGACGGGCCAGCCTGTCCCCTCGGCGGATATCGTCAACCAGCAGCGGGTCCTGGTCATCATGGTGCCAAAGGCCCGCATGATCCTCGGGGCCGGCGTGCGCCGGGCCGAGGCGCTGAAACCCGTTGAGGCGGTGCTGGGCGAGAGCCTGGCCCGGTACTTTTGAGGCCTGGCGCTGAGGGTCTTGATACTGAGGACCTAGGGGGTTTTGCAAAATGCCATTGCTCAAACATGTGCTTGAAGTACTGGACGTAGTCGATAGCCCCGGCGCAAGCGGCAAGGCCGTGCGGGAACTGTTCGCCCGTGTAGGGTCCGCTGAGGTTGCGGTGGAGAGGGTCCGCGGCGACAAGGGGCAGACCGACTTTGTGAAGCTGATCATCCCCGGCGAGCAGGGCAAGTCGGCCGGCGGCAACGCTCCGACCCTCGGTATCATCGGACGCCTGGGCGGGCTGGGGGCCCGACCGGAGCAAATCGGTTACGTATCTGACGGCGACGGCGCAGCGGCTGCCCTTGCGGCGGCCCTGAAGCTGAGTGAGATGCGGGCGCGGGGGGACGTGCTGGCGGGAGACGTGATCGTAGCCACCCATGTTTGCCCCGACGCTCCGACCCAGCCTCATGACCCGGTGCCCTTCATGGGCTCTCCCGTCGATACGGCGACGATGAACGCGCGAGAGGTCGACCCGGCCATGGATGGGATTTTCTCCATCGACACTACCAAGGGCAACCGTCTGGTGAACCACCAGGGCATCGCTCTGTCCGCGCCGGTGAAGGAAGGGTGGATTTTACGCCTCGGCGATGAACTGCTGGACCTCTATCAGATTGTGACAGGCCGCTACCCGGTGATCTTGCCCATCAACATGCAGGACATCACTCCCTATGGCAACGGCGTCCATCATCTGAACAGCATCATGCAGCCGGCTGTTGCAACCAGGGCCCCCGTTGTCGGAGTGGCCATCACTACAGAGGCCATGGTTCCCGGCTCGGCAACGGGCGCCAGCCACGAGACGGACATTGCCCTGGCGGCCCGCTTCGTCGTGGAGGCGGCAAAGGTCTTCGGACGCGGCAGGCTTGCGTTTTACGACCAGGCTGAGTATCAGCGGCTGGTGCAGCTCTATGGCAGCATGAAGCCGTTGCAGCAGCGTCACAGCAGCAGCGCCGGAGAATGAGGGGGGGTGCATCGCCGGCAGGGCCTGAGCAAAAACAACCCACAGGTTGCAGAGTGTTAATAAGGAGGGTGCCAGAACAGTGGTATCAAGAAGGAAGCGGCTAATCGCTCTGTTGCTCGGGCTTTCGCTGCTGGCTTTGCTGACCGGTTGCGGCCAGAGCCAGCCGGGCAAGGGAGAATCGTCTCAGAAGTCCGATGCTGTGAGCTTAACGTACCTCGAAGGGCAAATCATCACGACGGCTGACCCCGCCCAGCACACCGACGAGTCATCCATGATTGCTGTGGTCAACCTTTACGACCCCCTGCTCTATCCCAAGGATCAGGAAGGCTCGATGGCCCCTGGACCCTCCGTGGCCGATTCCTGGACGCCCAGCCCCGACGGGAAGACCTACACATTCCAGCTTCATCAGGGGATCAAGTTCCACGACGCCACAGAACTCACGGCAGACGACGTGGTCTTCTCCATGCAGCGGATGCTCGCTCTGAAGAAGGGCTTTTCCTGGCTCTGGAGCGGCGTTCTGAAGCCGGAGAACGTCCAGGCGAAGGACAGGTACACCGTCGTCTTCCAGCTGGACAAGCCCTACGCGCCATTCCTTTCTACCCTTGAACAGCTCTTCGTCGTCAACAAGAAGCTGGTGACGGCGAACAAGCAGGCGGGGAACTTCGGTGACAACGGCGACTACGGCGTCGCCTACCTGGAGCGGCACGACGCAGGCTCAGGCCCGTACACGATGGGCAGCTTCAGCAAGGACTCCGAGCTGGTGCTCAACAAGTTCAAGGATTACTGGCGCGGCTGGAAGCCCGGTCAGGTTGACGTGGTTCACTACAAGGTAGTGAAGGAGGAGGCCACGCAGAAGACGGTCCTGCTCAGCAACCAGGCCGACATGATCGACCAGTGGCATTCGGCCGAATTCTATGCCGACCTGAAGAGCAAGCCGGGCATCGCCGTCCAGGAGTCGCCCAGCGTTCAGTTGTTCCAGGTCTCCCTGAACACCCAGAAGGCCCCGCTGGACGATATCCACTTCCGTCAGGCCGTCACCTACGCGTTCGATTACGACGCGGCAGCCCAGTCCATCTTTGGCGGCGCGGCCGTGGCCCAGGGGCCGGTGCCGATCAAGACGCTCTGGCACAACGACGCGATCCCGGCCTTCAAGCGGGACCTGGATAAGGCGCGTCAGGAGCTGGCCCAGTCCAAGTACAAGCCCGGCCAGTACAAGCTAGACTACCTCTATATCAACACCAACGAGCAGGAGCGCCAGACAGGGCTGCTGCTGCAGCAGAACCTGAAGGACCTGGGCATCGAGGTCAACCTGATCGGTCAGCCCTGGGCCCAGATCACCCAGGCGGCGGCAAAGCTGGAGACGACCCCCCATATGGTTGCGGTCTTTGACACGCTCAAGTATCCGCACCCGGACAGCCACACCTTCGGCATCTACCACTCCAGCGCGAAGGGCAGCTACCGCGCCACGGCCTGGCTGCAGAACACCGATATCGACAAGATCCTGGAGCAGGCGCGGCAGGCCACCGATCCCAAGGATCAGGAGAGCCTGTATAAGGAAGCTCAGCAGAAGATCGTCGATCAGTTCCCCAACCTCTTCATCGTCAACCCCACCCACCGGATCGCCATGCACGACTACGTGAAGGGGTATCGCTATGTAGGCCTGCTCGGCTACGACGTCAACTTCTACGACTTCTCGATTCAGAAGTGATGAGGTGAGGGCGCCGGCGTGCAGGCGGCGCCCGGGCGCAGGCCTCCGGGGAGGTTAACCCCTCCCCAGAGGTCCTGCTCCACAAGAGGAGGGAGTCCGTTGTTTCGCACTTTCTTGCTGCCGCGAGTGCTTCAGATGATTCCCGTTCTGCTGGGGCTCTCCATCCTCATTTTCTTCCTCTCCCGCATCATGCCCGGCGACCCGGTTCGGCTTGCCCTGGGGCCCGAAGCCACACAGGAGCAGATCACGCAGTACCGCCATGAACTCGGCTTGGATCTGCCCCTGCCCCAGCAGTACAGCCAGTACATGAAGGGGCTGCTGACGGGGCACCTGGGCCACTCCCTCCGCACCAACCGCGACGTCAGCCAGGACCTGGCCGACTCCTTTCCCGCCACGCTGGAGCTCGTCCTCGCCGCCATGGTGATCGCCGTCGGCGTCGGCGTTCCCCTGGGGGTCGTGGCGGGCATCCGGAAAGACAAGTGGGAGGACCAGCTCACCCGCGTGGTGGCCCTGGGCGGGATTGCCATGCCTCGTTTCTGGTTAGGGATCTTGCTGCAGCTCCTGTTTGCCTCTGTCTTTCACCTGCTGCCGGCGATTGGGCGTGGTGACATCCACCCGACCCAGATCACCGGCCTCTATCTTCTCGACAGCCTTCTGACGGGAGACACACCTGCCTTTTGGAGCTCCCTCAAGTCAATCCTGCTGCCTGCCATAACGCTTTCCCTGGCCTCACTGGCCCAAATCATGCGGCTGACCCGCTCCAACATGATCGAGGAGACCCGGCGCGACTACATTCTGGCTTCGACGGCCTACGGCGTGCCGCGCCTGCTGATCGTGGCCAAGTACATGCTAAAAAACGCGTTTGGCACCACGCTGACGACCATTGGACTCACCTTTGGCTATCTGCTGGGCAATGCGTTTCTGGTTGAAGTCGTGTTCGCCTGGCCGGGAATGGCCAGCTACGGCGTTGAGGCTGTCATCGGCAAGGATTTCAACGCCGTGGTCGGCGTGACAATGGTGATCGGCGTCACGTTTCTGCTGACCAACCTGCTTGTCGACTTGATATACGGGTGGCTCGATCCCCGCATCAAGTACTCCTAGTGCGAAAACGCGGCTTGCCCGCTTTGCCTTACCCTTGATCGACATGGCCGAACGCAACTGCCGATGTGAGACGGAGGTGCCAGGGTGTCTACAGCAAGCAGAACAGACCTATCTTCAGTCCGAAATGAGGAGCTGCGGCGGGGCTGGACGCGCCTGAAGCGCAGTCCCCTTTCCATCGTGGGACTCGTCATTGTTGCCCTGGTGGTTCTGGCCGCGGTATTTGCCCCCGTCCTGGCGCCATACCCGCAAGATGCCGGACCGGGCGTGCACTTTGACAGGGTCCATAAGCCCCCGAGCCTGGCGCACCTGTTCGGCACCGACGATGTGGGCAGGGACATTTTCAGCCGCTCCCTCTTTGGCGCCAGGCTGTCCCTGGGCCTGGGCATGATCGTTCTGGCCATCGGCATGGGCATCGGCATCCCGCTGGGGCTCATCGCGGGCTACTGGGGCAGGGGCGTCGCGACCCTGATCATGCGCACGGCCGACATCTTCCTCGCAATCCCTTCCCTGGTGCTGGCCCTTGCGGTAGCCGCCGCCTTCAAACCCACCCTGACCACGACAATGATTGCCATCTCCTTCTCCTGGTGGCCGTGGTTTACGCGCCTCGTCTACGGCGAGGCGCTGAGGATCAAGGAGAACCAGTTCGTAGAGTCGTCCCGCGGCCTGGGCGCCAGCTCCTGGCGGACCGCCTACCATGAGATTCTCCCCAACCTGATCTCGCCCATCATCGTCAAGGCGACCCTGGACATGGGGTTTGTCATCATGATGGACGCCAGCCTCAGCTTCCTGGGGCTGGGGGCGCAGCCGCCGACGCCGGCCTGGGGGACGATGATCGCGGAAGGGCGTCAGTACCTGCCTACCATCTGGTGGCAGGCGACCATGCCGGGGTTGATGATTCTGGTCACGGTCATGGGCTTCAACCTCCTGGGCGACGGCTTCCGCGATCTCCTGGACGTTCACGCGGATATTGGGGAGGGCTAGCATTGTCCGACGTACTGCTTGAAGTTCAAGACCTGAACGTCTCCTTCCAGACGTTTGACGGCGAGGCCCGCGTCCTCAACGGGGTCAACCTGAGCGTTCGGCGGGGAGAGGCAGTTGCCATCGTCGGTGAAAGCGGCTGCGGCAAGACGGTCACGGTCAAGGCGATCATGGGCCTGCTGCCCGAGGGGTCCAGCCGAATCGGCTCCGGCCGGATCCGCTTCAAGGGCGACGACCTGCTGGGCCTGCGCTCCTCCGACTGGTCCAGGATCCGTGGGCACCAGATCTCCATGGTTTTTCAGGACCCCATGACGCACCTCAACCCGGTCTTCTCCGTGGGCGACCAGCTGACCGACGTGCTCCTCTGGTCGGGGCAACAGAGAGTGGGCCTGGTGCGGTGGCTGCTGGGGAGTCTTCAGCGCGGCAAGAGGAACGAGGCCCGCAAGCGCGCCGCCGAGTGGCTGCAGAGGGTTCGCCTGCCGGATCCGGAAGGGGCGTTGGCCCGCTACCCGGTCGAGCTCTCAGGCGGCATGCGGCAGCGCGTGCTGATCGCGCTCGGGCTGATCACCGAGCCGGATTTGCTCATCGCTGACGAACCCGGCACGGCCCTCGATGTCTCCATTCAGGACCAGATCCTTGAGCTCCTCGAGGACCTGGTGGCAACCCAGGGCACCAGCCTTCTCTTCATTACCCACAACCTGGGCGTGGCTCGGCGGATATCGCAGCGGATCTACGTCATGTACGCCGGGGAAGTGGTGGAGACAGGGTCCACCCAGGAGGTCTTCGATCATCCGCGTCACCCGTACACCCAGGGGCTGCTGGCTTCTATCCCCAAGCTGACAGGCGAAATGGGCGAGGGCATCGCGGGCCGCATTCCGAACTTCGTCGCTCCGCCCCCCGGCTGCCGGTTTGCTCCTAGATGCCCCTTCCACACCGACCAGTGCGATGTGCAGCAGCCGCCGCTGGTGGAGGTCGCGCCCGGCCACCAGGTCGCCTGCACTCTGTACGAGGAAGGAGCGTCCGGGCAATGAGCGAAGTGATTTTGCGGACTGACGGCGTGAAGATGCACTTTCCGGTCACGGCCGGCATCTTCAAGCATCAGGTGGGCGTCGTCAAGGCCGTTGACGATATCGGCGTCGAGCTCAAACGGAACGAGACCTTTGCGCTGGTGGGCGAGTCCGGTTCCGGCAAGACCACGCTGGCGAAAGCCATTTTCCGCCTCTACAAGCCTACGGCGGGACACATCTGGTTTGAGGGGACCGACATCTCGGGCCTCGACGACCTGAAGCTCAAGCCCTTCCGACGCCAGATTCAGATGGTCTACCAGGACCCCACGTCGTCCCTGAATCCACGCAAGAGGCTAAAGGAGATCATCGAAGAGCCCCTGATCGTTCATGGATTCAGAAATCCTGACCAGCGTCTGCGGCGGGTGCGCGAGCTGCTCGAGATGGTTGAGCTGCCTCCGGAGTTCCTCTGGCGGTATCCCCACAACCTGTCAGGGGGTCAGAGACAGCGCGTTGGCGTTGCCCGCGCCCTGGCCTTGCAGCCCAAGCTGTTGATCCTGGACGAGCCCACCTCGGCCCTGGACGTCTCCGTACAGGCCAAAATCATTGGCCTGCTGCGAAAGCTGCAGAAAGAGCTCGGCCTGACCTACCTGTTCATCACCCATGACCTGTCTCTGGTCCGCAATTTTGCCGACCGGGTGGGTGTGATGTACCTGGGGCACCTGGTGGAGGTCGCCCCCGCCGCCGAGCTGTATACAAACCCACGGCATCCGTATACCAGAGCCCTTCTTTCGACCATCCCCACCGTGCACGCGAGCGAACAGGACATGCTACCCGAGCGCACGCCGCTCAAGGGCGAAATCCCCAGCCCCGCCTACCAACCCAGCGGCTGCCCGTTCCACCCGCGCTGCCCCCTGGCCATGCCGCAATGTATCGTAGAGATGCCGCAGATGGACGCCGTCGCGCCGGCTGTGCAGGTCAGGTGCCATCTGTACGGGGATAGCGTATAGCCGCCGGACAAGAGGTCCCGGACGACATCGCCTTGGCTCCCGCAGCGTTCAGCAAAGTGCAAGGCCCACGGCCAGGTCTTCAGGCCGTGGGCCTCTTTGTGTGCTGTCCCGTCCATGTCCAGCGCGATGAGGCGATACCGACCCGGAGGTATCCCCAACCGGCCCTGTCACCATGACCGATCAATAGGACGGAATTGAGACATTGACGGGACATGGCTGCGACGCACCCGGGATTACGATGGGGGTGGGGAACGAAAGTCATCATGCGCAGGTGGGGAGATCAGCATGGCCGGAGAGCAAGAGCGCCAGCCCACACAGCTGAGCCGCCGAGAGGCACTGAAGACGATGGGATTCTGGAGCGTGAGCGGAGCCGCGGCGGCCGTGCTGGGCGTGCCGGGGCTCCGTTTCTTCGTGGGGAAGTCCCTGGAGCCGGGAGATGAGCACTGGGTGGAGGCCGGGCCAGTGAAGGAACTGAGTCCCCGGACGTTTCGCGCCATCCGATACCAGTTCCGCAGCAAGGACGCCTGGCGAGAGGTAGACCGGCAGGGGTTGGTTTATGTGCGGGTCCAGGAGGACGGTACCGTCCTGGCGTGAACTGAGCCCCACGTCATGGACACCCTAAGAGGGCGTTCGAATCCTATCCGGC
>CALMNP010000056.1 GCA_937868875.1 uncultured Bacillota bacterium
CCGCCTGAAGGGCCTGCGCCCGCCGCAGCAGGGTCGGGGCACACAGGCTGCGGCTCGTCGTACCGGTGGGCAGCAGATGGTCCAGGTCCTCCGTAGTGTTCACGTAGCGCCGGATCAGGAGCAGAACCGCGGAGCTCTCCCCCGCCAACGCGCCCCAGGCCCCAGCAGCCCTCAGGCTTCCCATGCCCATGTCCTCCTCCTCGCGGAGAACGACCAAAAAGACCTGCTCGCCTGACGGCGGGCAGGTCGGGAAGGGCCTCGGCAATGCCGCGGACCGAACCGGGCGCTCACCGCCTCGGCGGCCCGGCCGTCCGCCCTGTGGGCGGACCCGTAGCTTTGCGCCCCCGACTCTCGTCGGGTTTGCCTTTTCGGGCGTTCCTATTGTCGGCTCCATACCTTGCCAGCATCTTCGAGGGCAGGAATGAAAAGGTGACCGTCGGCACCCAATGTCTGAATTTCAGTCAGGCGACCGGCGCCGACCGGCGCGTTTGCGCGGTGGTCTGACGCCGCACGAACATCTCGCGCGGGATGGACATCAGGAGGATGTCCTCCGTTCCAATGCGGCGATTGCCGGCGCGCAGAACCCCCTCCCGGCGGAACCCGCACTTCTCGTAGCAGCGGACAGCCCGCGGGTTCGTAACATAGACCCGCAGGTACACCAGGTTCAGGCTGAGGCCGATGAAAGCCAGATGTAGGGCCTGCTCCACCGCGTCCGTGCCGAACCCCCGGTTCCAGGAGGACTTGTCTCCCAGCGTGACGCGCAACTCGGCGGTGCCGGCGCGCCAGTTGATCTCTTCCAGTTCCAGGTCGCCAATCAGGCGGCCCTCCAGGGTTTCAATCGCCAGGGCCCGTGTTCGATTGCTTCTTATGTAACGTCTCAGCCAGTTCTCGGGCGTCTCCGTCGCGAATTTACGACCGCTGAATCGCGTCACTTCTTCGTCTTGATCCCAGACGCCGACCATCGTCAGGTCCTCACGCTTGAGCGGACGCAGGCGCACCAGCCGGCCTTGCAGTAACGACAAAGAAAACGACCCCTTTAATACAATTGCGGCAATGTCGCAAGGTTCTCAGGCGCGCCGGCGGTAACCGTCGGAGGGCCAGAAAACCGCGAACTGACGGCGTTTACTCACGACGGCTGATATTCAACAGACAGTGTGGCGCCTCCTTTATGTAAATCTCTCCACGATGCCAAAGGAAAAAAAGAGCTCCCACCCTGGTGATTAGTCCCAGGGTAGGAGCGGGTCAGGTGACCGCTTCTTGGCGGCAGCCGTTCAGGCAATAGCGGACAGGGACTGCAGGGCGGGTGAGAGTCCGTAGCGCTCCAGGGCCGCGTCCAGGATGAGATTGACCAGGCGTTCGTAGCTGATGCCTGCCGCCAGGGCCACCCGCGGCAGGTCCGAGAAAGCCGGCGTCAACCCGGGAAGGGGATTGACCTCCAGAACCTGCGGCAGGCCGTCGCGCCCCAGGCGGATGTCTACCCGCCCCACGTCCAGACAGCCCAGGGCGCGGAATGCGTTCAAGGCGGTCTTGCGCAGCAGCGTCGCCAGGTCCTCCCCCACGGGGGCGGGACATAAGTAGTAGCCGTCGGCGTCCCACTCGGTCTTGAAGCGGTAAGAGTATACGGCACCGTGCTCCGGCGGGCAGAGGCCGAAATTGATCTCCATGATGGGCAGGGCCAGCGGCTCTTCATTGCCCACAAAGCCCACCGTGAATTCCCGACCCTCCACGTACTCCTCGACCAGAGCCTCCTGGCGGTAGAGCCGGTGCAGGCGCGTCACCTGCTCGTCTAGGGCCTGGCGGTCCCGGCAGACGGACTCGGGCGAGATCCCCATGCTGGACCCCTCGTGACCCGGCTTGACGAACAGCGGAAAACGCAGGCCCCGCAGGTCGGCCCGCTTGCCGGGTGGCACTACGCGAAAGCGCGGCGTGGGTACCCCGTGATAGGTGAAAAGCTTCTTGCTTGTCGACTTGTCGAGGCTGACGGCCAGAGTCAGCACGTTGGAGCCGGTATAAGGGATGCCCAACATTTCCAGGATGGCCGGCACCTGTGACTCGCGGCTGCCGCCCTGGACGCCCTCGGTCATGTTGAAGGCGATGTCCAGGGGCTGCGACTGCAGTTTCTCCCATATGTTGCAGCTGGCCTCGATGGGCACCACGTGATGCCCTGCCCAGCGCAGGGCCTCGGCCACGGAGGCGACCGTCTGCTCCCCGTCGAGTTCGGCATGAGCGTCGGGGGGGTCCCCGTCAGCAGGGGGCTCGTTCTTGCCCAGGTTATAAAGGAGTCCTACTGTAAGGGCCATTGATCTTCCGGTTCCTCCCGTTCTTCGATGAGTTGACCGTGAGGTGCTCAACCTGGAACCTGAGATGTTACAATGACCTCTTTCCCGGACCCCACCCCTTCGCTCGTGCGCCGTCCGAAACACTCGTAACCAAGCGGCTTTGAGCCTTCCGGCGTCCAAATTGGTTACATTATACACCCGGTCCCCCCGCTGTCAACGGAAGAGCGGAAACCTTGTTCTTGGTAACGCCGGCCTTGCACGGGCACTGATGGTGTGCCCGTCCACAGCGTGGTGATGACACGCGGGCCATACAAGTCATGTGAGCCGCAGCACCAGGCGTGGGCGCCATTTCCTCCAGCGCGGCTGCCTGATCACCAATAGGCGCAGCCGCTCCCGCAGACAGGGCAGTGACAGAAACGAGCAGGACGCCCGGACCAGGCTGTTGAAAATACACGAATTACCTCCAAAGGGGGTGCCCCCGGTGCCGTTCCGTCTCAGCCGCCTTCAGGCAGACGTTCTCCTCGTTCTGGTTACGGCCATCTGGGGCTGGACATTTCCGGCCGTCAAGAACGCCACCGCCCAATTCCCCACCTTTCCGTTCCTGGCCCTCCGCTTCACCCTGGGCGCCCTGGCCCTGCTGCCCTTCGCCTGGGGAAGCCTGAGGCGCTTGCCCGCACGGGGCTGGCTGGCCGGTCTGGGCATTGGGAGCTTTCTCTTCCTGGGGTATGCCTTTCAAACCTTCGGCCTGGCCTTTACCACCTCATCCAAGGCCGGCTTCATCACCGGGCTCTCCGTGGTCATCGTGCCCGTGGCCGCCGCCGTCCTGGAGAGACGCTTCCCCGGCTGGCCGGTGGCCAGCGGTGTAACCCTGGCCACCTTCGGCCTGGCCTTGCTGTCTCTCTCGGGCTCGCTGCTCCCCGGACCCGGCGACCTGTTGGTTCTTCTCTGTGCCTTCAGCTTCGCTGCCCACATCCTGGCCGTAGGTCGCTGGGCCCCCGGCTATGAGGCCAGGGGTATTGCTTTGCTGCAGATCGCGGTGGCCGCCCTGTGGAGTTACCTGGCCAGTTGGATCTGGCAGCCCCTGCCCTCGCTGACCAGCGTTGCCGGCAGCGTCTGGACCGCCCTGGCCGTCACCGGCCTGCTGGCCACGGCCGCGGCCTTCCTCATCCAGACCTCCGTGCAGCGCTTCACGACGGCGGCGCACACCGCACTGATCTTCTCGCTGGAGCCCGTCTTCGCCGCCCTGTTCGGCTACCTGCTGGCGGGCGAGGTGCTAAGCCCCCGGGGTTGGGTGGGCGCCGTTCTGATTCTGCTCGGCATCCTGGCGTCGGAGTTGCCTGGGGCGCTGGCTCAGCGCACGGCCTCGTAAGCGACCGTGTTGCCGCGCATGGCCTCCAGCACGCGGGACCGCAAACAAGGGTGGGTGATGAGGCGTTCCACACTCTCCGGGTCCAACCTGTGAAAGGCGGCTTCGCCGGTGCCAGCGAGGGGTCGGGGACGGCCGCTCCGGGCCCGGGCGCGGAAGACCACCGTCAGGGCGCCAAGCCCGGCATGCTGGTAGACCCCGGTCACACCGGTCGCCGCGACGGCTATGCCGGTCTGTCCCAGGACCAGCCGCTGCAAAGCCTGGTGCAGGGTCTCACCCGGCACCACCCGACCCCCGGGCAATTCCCACGTACCGTCCGGGGCAACGGTCCTGACCAGGAGGACCTCGCCGGTAGGATTGGTGATGAAGGCGCTCACCAGGACCACGTGATCCGGCGCGTCGACCGGGGGCAGCCGGCCGCCCCGGGCCGGCGGTCCGCACAGGTTATCCACGGCTCCCTGGGTCAAGATGGACCACCTCCGCGCAATTCCGTGGAGACGAAGACCCCACCGGCATGAGTCGGTGGGGTCACTGTTGCTGCAGACTGTGCTATGTAACGCTGCCGCGACGAAGGGCACAAGAGTCAATAGAGGCCGTTAAGGCTGCTCCGGATGCGGCGGGCGGTTTCGGTCCATCCTGAGGGCTGAAGCCACCTCCTCGGCCAGATCCCGCGTCATTTCAGCCTTGAGTCCCTGAAACTTGGCCGCCAGACGATCGATGATCTGCTCCAGTTCGAGAAGGTTCCTCCTCGCCTCGGTGGTGTCCAACTCCACTCTGCCCACAATCGACAGCGTCTTCACCCCCCGTCCCGGCCCGCCACTCTCTGCGCTCCGGGTCGGGGCCGCGGCTCCATCATACTGCCACTTTACGTGGCCGGTCAAGGCGTTGTCGAAAGAAACGCCTCCCTTCGTGGCAAGCCGTTAGAGAACAGAACATACCGTGATATCGTGTTGTCAGACGTCGAACCAGTCGTTGCCTGGAGGTGCGGGCGAGTGCCCTTGGCCCAACGCTTGAGGCTGCTCCGCGGGGACCGCAGTCAGAGGGAGGTTGCCGAGGCTCTTAAGGTCACCCGTTCTGCCTACTCCATGTATGAGATCGGGGAACGTGCACCAGACGAAGTCCTACTGGTCCGCATAGCGGATTACTTCGGCGTCACCACGGACTACCTGCTGGGCCGTACGCAGGACCCCACCTGGCCGGGCGCCGGGCGGGCAACCCTGGCGCGCGACCCTGTAGCCGCTTTTCACACAAAGGTCACGGACGAACAGTTGGAGGCCATTCTCCGGGAGCGCGGGCTCAACCAGGACGACATCGAACTCGTCCGCCTTCTGGAGGAGAAACGCCGGTCGAAAGGAAAAGAGCGCCGGTAGCTG
>CALMNP010000057.1 GCA_937868875.1 uncultured Bacillota bacterium
CAATGTGGCGCCCCTCAAAAAAGCGGCCATCGCCGTCCAGGATGGAGGCGTTGGCCAGAATCAGGTCAGCGGGGGGTCCCGTAGAAGTCTTTTCACTCATAGCGCTTCATGGCCTCAAAGAGCATCCTGACGAAGCGGTCGCGGTCGATGTCCAGCCCCACGTCCACGTTGGCCGCCCTTCCGGTCACGCCGTAGAAGTCGGTGACCGTCTGACCGCTGGTCAGTTCGCCCCGGGTCTCCACATCCACATAAAGGCTTCGGGTCGTGACCAGGCTGGGGTCGAGGACGGCGGCCACGGCACAGGGATCGTGCATGGGACTGCCCTGGAAGCCGAACCTGGGGTGGAACCTGGAGTAGAAGTCCATCAGATCGGCCACCAGCGTGGGCACCCGCCCGCCCATGGCGCGCAGGGCCTCGGTGTCCGACGGATAGAGCTGGGCCTTGTGGGTCACGTCCAGCCCGATCATGGTGATGGGCACGCCGCTGTGAAGAACGATGCGGGCCGCCTCGGGGTCAACGACGATGTTGAACTCGGCCACGGGACTCCAGTTGCCGTCGCGGGCGGCGCCGCCCATGAAGGTGATGCGTTCGATGTTGGAGCAAATGTCCGGAGCGGTCCGCAGGGCCAGCGCGATGTTGGTGAGAGGTCCGAGGGGGATGAGGGTGACTTTTTGCGGGCTGCTCCGAACAAGGTCGATGATCGCTTCCCAGGCCTTGCGAGGGCTGGGGGAAAAGGCGGGCTCCGGCAGGGCCGGGCCGTCCAGACCGCTCTCGCCGTGCACCTCGGGGGCGGTGACCAGGGGACGGACCAGGGGCCGGTCCGCGCCCGCCGCCACCTCCGTCTGAATGCCGGCGAAGCTCAGGACGGAGAGGGTGTTGCGCAGGGTCTTGTCCAGGGTCTGGTTGCCCGCCACCACGGTCACGGCACGGACGTCCAGCTCCGGCGAGGCGAAGGCCAGCAGCAGGGCGATGGCGTCGTCGTGTCCCGGGTCGCAGTCGATGATGACGGGCCGGCCTTGCACAGGAGTCATGTCACGCCGCCTTCTTTTCAGGGTTCTGGCTGAGCTTGGCCAGCCGGGCGCGCTTTCTGGTCTGCTGGCGCGCGTACACGGCCAGGGCAATGACCGTCAGGGCGTAGGGCACAGCCTGAATGAACTCGGACGGAATGCTGAGCGACTGCAGGTAGTTGGACAGGGCGTCGGCGATGCCGAAGAACACCGACGCCAGCACGGTCCCAACGGGTGTGCGGCCGCCCAGAGCCTCGGCCGCCAGGCCGATGAAGCCGCGGCCCGCCGTCATGTCCCGGGCGAACCAGGAGACGTAGCCCATCGACAGGTGAGCGCCGCCGAAGCCGGACAGGATGCCGGAGATGATGAGGGCGGTGAACTGCACCCGGTGGACGCTGATGCCCACGGAATCGGCGGCGTTCGGGTTCTCACCGACGGCCCGCAGCCTGAGGCCCGCCGGTGTCCGGTACAGGTAGTACCAGACCACCACGGCCGCAATCATGGCCACGTAGACGAGCACGTTGTGACCGGAGAAGATGGGCCCGAGGACTGGAATCTTGTCCAGAATTGGAATGGTAACCTGGGGCAGCACCTTACTGGCCAGCGAGGTGGACACGCCCTTGTCGTGGGCCACCAGGTAGAGCAGAAACACCGTTCCGCCGCTGGCAAACAGGTTGAGGGCAATGCCGGCCAGGATGATGTCGGTCTTCAGTTTCAGGGAAAAGTAGCCCAGAATCAAGGCCATCAGCACGCCGGAAGCTACGGCTGCCACCAGTCCCAGAAAGGCGCTGTGGGTAAAGGCGCTGACCACGACCCCGGCGAAGGCGCCGGCCAGCATCATGCCCTCCAGGCCGATGTTGATGACGCCGGCCAGGTCGGAGACCAGGCCGCCCAGAGCGGCGAACAGGAGCGGCGTGGTGACACGAAGCACGCTGTAGGCAAAACTGGTGGAGAAGATGGCTTGGAGCATCTCAGACACTCTGCTTCGCCTCCTTCACCACAATGCGGTGCTTCCAGCCGGCCAGGAAGGCCTGAGCCGTCACCAGCAGGATCATGACGGCCTGGATGACGGTAATCATCTCGGCCGAGACGTCGGTGGTGCGGGCCATGATGTCGGCGCCGGTGCGCAGGTAGGCGAGGAACAACGCGGCCAGCGGGATGCCCAGCGGGTTGTTGCGGGCCAGGATGGCCACAATGATGCCGTCAAAGCCGTAACCCGGCAGGGCCAGCCACTGGAACCGGTGGTAGATGCCCAGCATCTCCACGGCGCCGCCGATACCGGCCACCACGCCGGAGATGACCTGCGAGTAAGTAATCACGGACGTTGTGTTGATGCCGGAGTAGTTGGCGAAGGGCAGGTTGAGACCGGTCATGCGCAGGGCGTAGCCCCAGCGGCTCCGGTAGAGGAACAGGTAGGTGAAGATGACGGCCAGGATGGCTACAAAGATACCGTAGTGGATGCGGGTGGGCGGCAGGAACTGGGTCAGCCAGGAGGTCTCCTTCAGGGGCAGGGAGACCATGGCGCCGGCGGTGGTATCGCGGTAGTGATAGTTGATCAGGTACATGCCCACGCGGAAGAACACGTAGTTGAGCATCAGGGACGAGACCAGTTCGCTTGCTCCCCAGCGCGCCTTGAGAACGCCGGGGATCCAGCCCACGAAGGCGCCGGCCACGCCACCGACCGCCAGAGCGAGGATGGGATGCAGCCAGCCCGGCGCCGGCACGGTGATGCCGACGATGGTGGCGGCAGTGGCGCCGAAGAAGAATTGGCCTTCCGCGCCGATGTTGAACTGGGCCGCCTGGAACGCCATGGACACGGCCAGGCCGGTGAAGGTCAGCGGAATGGCGGCCTCGATCAGGTTGCCGAAGCGCCGGGGCGAGGTGAACGGCCCGGTCAGAAAGCTCTGGAAGGCTTCGCCCGGCTGCTTGCTGACCAGATAGGTGACGATGAAGCCGAGCAGCATGGCCAGAAGAATGGCCACCAGGCTGCGGACTACTTCAAAGACGTGCTCCTTCTTCACGAGGCCTCACTTCCCGCCGCCAGTTTCATGCGCTTGACGCCCAGCATGTAGAGCCCCAGCTCCTCCTCCGTCACCTCGTCAGCGTTGGGGAAGACAGCGACGATCTCGCCGCCGTACATCACCGCCAGGCGGTGGGAGAGGCTCATGACCTCGTTCAGGTCGGCGGAGATCAGCAGCACCCCCGCGCCCTCGGCGCAGTTCTCCAGCAGCTTCTTGTGGATGAATTCGGTGGCGCCTACGTCGACGCCACGTGTCGGCTGGTTGGCGACAATCAGCTTTGGGTTGGCCGAGAACTCACGCGCCACCACAACCTTCTGGATATTGCCGCCGGAGAGCATCTTGACCGGCGTCTTGGGCGACTGGGTCCGGATGTCGAATTCCTTGACCAGCTTCTTGCCCAGTTCGGAGACCGACTTCAGGCTGAGCAGGAACCTGGGGTTCAGAGCCTTGGAGTCGTAGCGGTCGGCGATCAGGTTTTCCTCGATGGTGCCCAACCCGGCCACGCCGTGGGTCATGCGGTCCTCGGGGATGTGGCCCACGCCCGCCTGGCGGACGGCTCGGCAGTCCTTGCCTGTGACGTTCTTGCCGGCGGCGATGACCCGCCCGGCGGAAGGCTTCCGAAGGCCGGTGAGGATCTCGACCAGCTCGCGCTGCCCGTTGCCCTCGACACCGGCGATTCCCAGTACCTCGCCTGCCCGAACCTCAAAGGAAACGCCCTTGACGACTTCCTTGCCGGTATCGGCCACGTACCGCACGCCCTCCACCCGCAGCACGGCGTCGCCCGGGGTGGTCGGAGGCTTGTCAACGTGCAGAACCACGTCGCGGCCCACCATCATCCGCGAGATGTCCCTTTCGGTGGCGGTAGCGGTGTCCGTGACGCCAATCAGGCGGCCGGCGCGCATCACCGTGACCCGGTCCGAAATCTCCTTAACCTCGCGCAGTTTGTGGGAAATGAAGATGATGGTGTGGCCCTGGCTCTTCAGTTTCTTGAGAGCGGCAAACAGTTCCGTAGTCTCCTGCGGCGTCAGCACCGCGGTCGGCTCGTCCAGCACCAGAAGCTCGGCGCCGCGCATCAGGGCCTTCAGGATTTCGACCTTCTGACGCATGCCGACAGGGATGTCCTGGACCCTGGCCGTGGGGTTGACCGGCAAGTTGTACCTGGCCGCCAGTTCCTCCGTCTGGCTGACCGCTGTCTTCCAGTCGAAGGACAGGCCCCGTTTCGGTTCCAGGCCAAGGACCACGTTTTCGGCGATGCTCAGGGAGGGCACCAGCATGAAGTGCTGGTGCACCATACCGATGCCGTTGGCGATGGCTACATGCGGCGAAGCGATGTGGAGAGGCTTGCCCTTATACGTGATGGTGCCGCCCTCGGGCTGCTCCAGCCCGAAGAGGATCTTCATCAGCGTGGTCTTGCCCGCTCCGTTCTCGCCCACCAGGGCGTGAATCTCGCCGGGAGCGACCGAGAAGTCCACACCCTGGTTGGCGACGACGCCGTTCGGGTAGATCTTCTCGATTCCCTTCATCTCCAGGAGAACGTCCATTGGCACTCCTCCGATCGGGTCGCTTGCCGGTCCGGATCAGGGCCGGGGGCGCTTCCTTGATGGCGCCCCCGGCTCCTCCCCGGCAACGGGGCCCCCTCGCGGGAGGGCCGTTGGGTCACGAGTGAACTAGGGCTTGACGGAGTTGCGGATCTCGTTGAGCTTGGCGTTGTCCATGCCCATGGCGGAATCAACCTTGATCTCGCCGCTGATAATCTTGGCCTTCAGGTCGTCCAGCTTGCTGCGCATGGCGTCATCCGTCAGCTTCTGGTAGAACTCGTTGTTGGTCAGGCCGACGGCGTCATCCTTCAGGCCGAGGGTCTCAGCCTTGCCCAACGTGAGCTTGCCTTCCTGGTAGAGCTTGATAGCGCGAACCAGGGAGTTGTCCACGCGCTTCAGCATGGAGGTGACGATAAGGTTGGCCTTCTCCGGGTCGGAGTCCTTGAAGAGCATCGCCTGGTCGGAGTCAACGCCGATGGCGTACTTCTTCAGTTCCTTGGCGGCATCCAGCTGGCCGAGGCCGGTCTCACCGGCGACGTTGAAGCCGATGTCGGCGCCCTGCTGGTACTGAGCCAGGGCCATCTCCTTGCCCTTGGCCGGGTTGGCGAAGTCGCCCACGTAGGAGACGGCGACCTTGATCTGCGGATCGACGGCCTTGGCGCCCGCGATGTAACCGACGAGGAAGTCGTTGATGACCGGGATGTCCATGCCGCCCAGGAAGCCGATGGTGTGCTTGTCATTGGCGTTGGGCAGCTTGGAGTTGGTCACCATGGCGGCAAGAGCGCCGGCCAGGTAGGAACCCTCGTTCTGGCTGTACTCGATCGAGTACACGTTGCTGAGGTTGGCCTTGGTGTAATCGACGGCGGTGTCAAAGATCACGTACTTCTTGTCCGGATGCTGGGGCGCGATCTTCTGCAGGGCCTCGGTCATCTGCCAGGTGCCGAGGATGATCAGGTCATACTTCTCCTCGGAAACGTCGGCCAGGGTGGGCTCCCACTTGCTGGGATCGTTGCCCATCTCGATGACCTTGGCGTCGACGCCCAGTTCCTTCTTGGCGCGCTCGATGCCCGCGTTGGCGGAGTCGAAGAACGACTTGTCACCCAGGGTGCCGTTGATGAGCAGGGCCACCTTGAGCGGGGCCTTGGCGTTCTGGTCGCCACCGGGCGCGGCGGGCTTGTCAGCAGTCTTGCTGCAGCCGGCCAGAGCCACCACGAGCAGGGCCAGAACCAGTAGGACGGGCACGAACTTCTTCATGCGACTTCCTCCCTCTCCTCTTGGAGCACGTTTGGAACACTTGACCTAAGCGGTGAAAGCCCGTTGCAATCCACCGCAGTAAGCCCGCGAGCCATGCGGCCGCCGGTCTCCACCGTGACG
The DNA here is from genome assembly GCA_937868875.1 of uncultured Bacillota bacterium. GTDB lineage: Bacteria > Bacillota > Sulfobacillia > JAMDAP01 > JAMDAP01 > JAMDAP01. Next base: position 5,941 of record CALMNP010000057.1, read on the forward strand.
TGGGCCGTGGCCGACTCCGTCCTCGCCGCGCACCTCAGCGATTCTGCAGGAAAGACTCGACCTCGGCCCGGGTGGGCATGGAGGTCTGGGCCCCAAAGCGCGTGGTGGCCAGGGCGCCGGCGGCGTTGGCGAAGGTGACCGCCTCCGTCAGGGGCATACCCTCCATCAGGGCGGTGCCCAGGGCGCCGCCGAAGGCGTCGCCGGCGGCGGTGGTGTCCACGGCGTGGACCTGGAACCCGTCCACGTGCTCAAAGGTATTGCCTGTGGCCAGGAGGGCGCCCCGCGCCCCCAGCTTAATGAGAACGGTGCTGATGCCGCGCGACATCAGGTCGACGGCGGCCAGCTTGGCGCTGCGCGCATCGCCCACGGTGCGGCCGGTCAGGATGGAGGCCTCGGTCTCGTTGGGCGTGATGATGTCGACGTTGCGCAGCAACTCCGCAGGCAGCTCGCGCGCCGGCGCCGGGTCCAACAGGACGGTGACTCCCGCCCGCTTGGCCACCTCGGCGGCACGGACCACGGTTTCGATGGGCACTTCCAACTGGAGCATGAGGACCCTGGCGCCGGTGACGAGTGCCTGGTGACGCTCCACGTCCGTGGGCGTCAGCCTGCCGTTGGCCCCGGGAATGATGATGATGCTGTTTTCCGCGCGGTCATCGACGGTGATCAGGGCCGTGCCGCTGGAGACACCGGGGGTGACCGTAACGCCGGAAGTGTCAATGCCGTCCTGGCTCAGCCCCTCCAGCATGGAGCCACCGAAGACGTCGTCGCCGACGCGGCCGACCATGGCCACCTTGGCGCCGAGGCGGGCGGCGGCGACGGCCTGGTTGGCGCCCTTGCCGCCGTTGATCGTCTTGAAGTCGATGCCCGTCAGGGTTTCGCCGCCGGTGGGGCGGCGCGGCACCCGGGCCACGAGGTCCATATTGAGGCTCCCCAGCACCAAGATATCGGGTATCAGGACCCTCTCCCCTTTCCTCCGCAGGAGTCGCGAACCACAAGAGTCGGTTCGAGGACGACCTGCCGGGGCTCTCCGGTTGCGTCGGTCCTCATTCGTTCCAGAAGCCTGTCCACGGCCATCACACCCATCTGATAGGTGGGCTGGGCAATGGTCGTGAGGCCGGGCTTGATCATCGAAGCCAACAGGATGTCGTCAAATCCGACCACGGCGATGTGGTCCGGCACCCGCCCGCCCGCGTCCTCCACGGCCCGGATGGCGCCGATGGCCATCATGTCATTGGCGGCAAAGACCGCCGTGACGTGCTGTTCGGCCAGTTCTCGCATGCGGGCATACCCGGATGCGTACCGGAAGTCGCCGTTGCGCATCAGTGTCTCGTCAGGCTCGAGGCCGGCCTCCCGCAGGGCCTGCTCGTAGCCGCGCTGCCTGTCTTCCGTGGTGGAAAGGCCCAGCGGTCCTCCGATGAGGCCGATTCGCCTGTGCCCCAGTTCAAGCAGTTGCCGTGTAGCCAGGTAGGCGCCGGCTACATTGTCCACGAACACCGTTTCGTCGATGGCCCCTTCCAGCCGGCGGTCCGTCAGCACCACCGGGATGCGCTCCGTCATCTGAGACCAGAGGCCGCGGTTGTTGGGGGAGCAGGCGGTGAGAACCACGCCATCCACCCGCTGCTGTCGCAGCAGGGCGGCGTACATGGCCTCCTGCGAGGCGTCGTTGTCCGTGTTGCAGAGGATGACCGTATAGCCGGCGGCGCTGGCCGCATCCTCCACACCGCGTGCCAGGGCGGGAAAAAACGGATTGGTGATGTCGGGCAACACCAGAGCAACGGTGCCGGTACGACCTGTCGCCAGGCTGCGGGCCGCGCGGCTGGGCTGGAAGTGCAGTTCCTCCACGGCCTTCAGGACTCGCTGGCGCGACTCCCGGCTGGCATACCCACTGTCGTTGATGACGCGGGAAACGGTGGACACGGCGACGCCTGCGGCCAGGGCCACATCTTTGATGGTGCTTCGCTTCATGCTCACCGCTCCATGTCTGACGCCGAATGCAAATCCAGCCGGTCGTGGCAAACGCACCAGAGACATCCCGCAGGAAACCTCATGGTGCGTTGGTTTTCAGGCCTCACGAGTTGGGCGCATAGGCGTGGTAACGCTACCAGCTTCAGCCCCCACCGTCCGGAACCCTTTCCACATTCTCAGAGCGATTTCGACAGATGGATTTCATCTTCCTGCTGCCCGTCGGATATTTCTCCTTATTACTTGTCCCATGGTTGGCATTGTATGGTGTTCTCGGGCGACAGTAAATGACCACCCGACGAAGCCGGGTGGTCTTAGGGTTCTTCGGCGCGAAGGGCAACCCCTCTTGAGAGATCAGAAAAGGACGCCGGATCGCAGAATGACGTTGGCATAGGGCGTGCACTCACCCGTTCGGATGACGGCTACCGCTTTGCCCGTCAACTCCTTGAATTGTTCATGTGAAACCTCTTGGACCTTGACTCCCTGCAGCAGGCGATTCACGTCGCCGGCAACGGCAGGGTTCTTCCCCTTCATCTCTGTCGCCACTACGGCCTCCTCGACCTGCAGTTCGCCCAGGACTGCCTTCAGGGTCTCCACAAACCCCGGGACCCCAGGCACCAGGGCCAGGTCGATGCGAACGACCTCCGGGGGAATGGGCAGCCCGGCATCGGCAATGACCAGGGAGTCGGTGTGCCCCATGGTGGAGATGGCCAGCATGATCTGATGGTTCAAGATGCCCTTCTTCTTCACGGTGTCAGGCCTCCTTTGGCTCCGGCGGTCCGCCGCCCGCGAACCCCGGGCCGGCAAGCCGAAAACGAGTCAAGCAGGAAAGGCCGCGAGGACCCACGCCCCCACGGCCTTCCCTGTTGGTCCCTACTTCTTGGTGATCAGGTCGAGGGGCACGGGGATGAAGGCGTCAACCTTCTCGCCCTTGACGATCTTCAGAGCGCTCTCGACGGCCATCTCGCCCATCAGCTTCGGCTTCTGGCCGACGGTAGCGGCCATGGTGCCGTCGTTGATGGCCTTCACGGCGTCGTCAATGGCGTCAACGCCGACCACGACGACCTTCTTGTCCTTCAGCTTGGACTTCATGGCCTCGATGGCGCCGAGGACCATCTCGTCGTTGTGGCCGAAGACGGCATCAATGTCCGGGTGGGCCTGGAGGATGTTCTCCATGACGGACAGGCCCTTGGCCCGAGCGAAGTCGGCAGGCTGCTGGGCGACAATCTGAATGCCGGCGGCCGTCTTGATCTGGTCGTTAAAGCCCTTGCCGCGGTCGCGGGCGGCGGAGGAGCCGGCGATGCCCTGCAGTTCAACAACCTTGCCCTTGCCGTTCAGGGCCTTGATGATGAAGTCGGCGGCCATCTTGCCGGCTTCGACGTTGTCGGAGGCGATGTGCGTGGCCACCTTGCCGCCGTTGGCAGCGCGGTCAACGGTGACGACCGGGATGTTGGCGGCGTTGGCCTTCTCCACGGCCGGCACAACGGCGGCGGAGTCGGTCGGGTTGAGGATGATCACATCGACCTTCTTGGTGATCAGGTCTTCGATGTCGGAGATCTGCTTGGAGGTGTTGTCCTGGGCGTCGGTGACGATCACATTGACGCCCAGTTCCTTGGCCTTGGCCTCGAGGCCGGTCTTCACGTCAACGAAGAAGGGGTGGTTCAGGCCGGAGAGCGAAACGCCGAAGGTGTAGGTCTTGGCCTGGGGAGCGCCGCTGTTGCCTGAGGGCGCCGGAGCCGTCTTGGAGGTACACCCGGTCACGAGCAGGCCCAGCACCAGCAGAAGGGTCAAGCCGAGGGCCAAAGCGCGATTGCGGAACACGAAGACCACCTCTTTTTCTTATTGGAACGAAACGCAAACCCAACCTTCAAAGCAGCCGGATGGGAGCCGGTAACACCCCCTCTGCAGACTGGAGGAAAACCTGCGTCCGCTTCGGCTACCGGCGCTTGCGGCGGTCGAAGAGAACGGCGCCGACGATGATCAGGCCCTTGACGATCTGCTGGTAGAACGAAGGCACGTTCAGCAGATTGAGGCCGTTGTTCAGCACGCCGATGATCAGAGCGCCGACCAGAGTGCCGCCGACTCCGCCCTCGCCGCCGTTCAGGCTTGTCCCGCCGATCACCACGGCAGCGATGGCGTCCAGTTCGGCGCCCATGCCTGCGGTGGGGTCGCCGGAGTTGAGGCGAGCGGTGAGGATCAGGCCCGCCAGGGCGGCGGCCAGGCCGCTGATGGCGTAGACCGCGGTCTTGACCCGGTTGGTGTTGATGCCCGAGAGCCGGGCCACCTGCTCGTTGCCGCCGATGGCGTAGACATGGCGGCCGAACGCCGTGCCGCGCAGCACGAGGCCCGCCAGGAGGTAGACGGCCAGCATGATGATGATCGGCACGGGGATGACCCAGAGGTAGCCGTCGCCCAGGACGCGGAAGGCCGGCGAGACCGGGGAGATCGGCATGCCGCCCGTGTAGACGAGGGTCAGGCCTCGGGCGATGGTCATCATGCCCAGGGTCACGACGAAGGGAGCAATCTGGCCGCGCGTGATGACCGTGCCGCTGAGCACGCCCAGCACGGCCACCGCCAGCAGCGGCAAAAAGACCGCCACCAGGAAGCCGTGGGACTGCAGGCCCGCAGACAGGACACCGGCGAAGGCCAGCAGCGAGCCGACGGACAGGTCGATGCCGCCGGTGAGAATCACAAAGGTCATGCCGGCGGCGATGATGGCGTTGACCGACACCTGCCGCAGAACGTTGAGCAGGTTGGACGGGGTCAGGAACACGTTGGACAGGAACGACAGGACCACGCACATCGCCAGCAGGCCCAGAAAGACGCCGTACCGCTGCAGGAGCGAGCGCCAGTCCAGGGCGGGCTTTTTCGTAGAAGCCTCTGCCGGGGCCTCAGGCCGGACGGCCGGTTGTGACATCTGCTTTCCCTCCCATGGCAGCCTCGAGAATCCTCTCCTGTGT
>CALMNP010000058.1 GCA_937868875.1 uncultured Bacillota bacterium
GACAAGGTGCTCGTCTTCTAGGAGCGGGCCGAAGTGAGACGGAGATGACTGGGCGAGGGGAACCCCCTCGCCCTTTTTCGTTATGGGATCTGATCGTGAAGATCCCCGCCCGGAGTAGGCCGCCAGGGGTGGTGCCGATAAGCGGTGTGACACCGGGATGGCGGCAGGAGGTCACAGCTACAGCGGCGAAGTATGGCACGGTTTGGAAAGTTGATGTAAGAGTACCACCGTTGGAGGGGGAACAGTGAAGCGGTTTACTGCGTTCGTGCTTCTGTCGGCTATGTTGCTGGCCCTGATGCCGGCTGCGCAGTCCAGCGCAGCCAGCGGTGTCAGCGTCGAATATACGGTGAAGGCGACACCGCCCGAACCGGCGGTGATGGCTTTCACCGCTACCTATCGGGGGGCCTCTTCGCCGTTGCGGCTGACGATTGCATTGCCGTCCTGGCCGCTGGGGCTGGACCTGATTCAGGAGTTGCATTTCACGACGCTTTCCGGGCAGCCGCTCACCTACAAGGCGGTGGACACCTGGACAGTTGAAGTGAGCGTGCCGGCTGACGGTACCGTCGTTGCCAACTGGCTCCTGGACCTGGCCCGGGCAGGGTACCGCGGCAAGAAGTTGGAGTCATACGGGGGCAAGCTGTCCGGCTTTGAGGCGCTCCTGGTGCCCGAGAGCCAGACAGTGGATTCGGCCAGGATCAAGTTTGACCTGCCGCAGTCCTGGACCCTGGTCTCGCCCTATCCTCAACAAGGCGAATGGAGCACGATCACCCCGATCACCTTTGCCGACCTGCGGCAGGAGATTCAGGGGGCTAGCTGGTATTTCGGTGCGCTTGATTTCGATGAGACGAAAACCTATCCCGACGGCTTCAAGGTGCGGCTCGTGGGATTCAAGGGCCAGCCCTACCGGCATTGGGACGCGACAATGACCGACACGCCTCGGGAGGAGGCCCTGAAGGTCGCTGATGTCTACCACAGCGCGGCAATGCAGATGAAATCCATCATGGGTGAGTACCCGTACCCTGAACACTTGATCATCGGGCCTGCTTTTTGGCAGGGGGCAGGGCACATCCGCGAGCAAATGCGCGGCGTGGCGGAAGCGGAGTATATCTACCATCACGTCATTCATTCGTACTTCGTCGCCGTTCAACCGACGCGGATGCTCTTTCGTGGGGCATTCTACCTCAACCTGGCGGAGGGCTACGCCACCTGGGCCGAGTCCGTCCACACGGCGGCTGCCACGGGTGACTATTTCTGGCGGGGGATGCTGTACGAGCGGAAGTTCCACTACTTGCGCGGGAAACAGTTCAACAATCTGGGGCGGAATTCGGCCCAGTACGTAAACGGACCCATTCTGGTGGCGATGATGGACCGCGAGATTCGGCAGGCCACCCGCGGCAAGAAGACGATTGACGACCTGATGGCAACCCTGTGGAACCGCTACAAAGGGCCGAACCAGGTGACCGTCACCGATGAGCAGGTGCTGGGGGTCCTGGCCGAACTGACCGGTGCGGACTGGCATGACTTCTATTCGCGGTACATCGAGCGAACCGACAATCTAGACGCCTCCGCTCTGGATGTCGTGAAAGCCGACTGGCCGGCATGGGCCAAGGCCACCTCCGACTACTGGTACGATGGCCACCCCTCGGCTCACATCGTGGATATGGAGCTGGTTGGGTCCGCCGGGGACCAGGACATGGGGGTTCGCTGGCAGCCCCGGGAGTGGCCGCTCTACCAGTTCGTGAAGGAGGCCCGGCAGCTTACGGATATCAGCCAGTCCGACCTGACCGAGGCGGACGTGATCACAGCCCTGAATCGGGTGACCGGACAGGACCACCAGGACTTCTTCACATTCTATCGATCGCAGGGGCTGAACGTGGACGTGGCGGACATCAGCGCCTTCGTCCGCAAGCCGCTGTTCTGGGACCAAAAGCAGGACAACGCCGCTCGCATCTCTCCGGACCGCTGGACCCTGGGCGCCCAAACCGATGTGACCATGGAGTTCGCTGCACCTGCTTTCGCCTCCGCTGACGAGGTCTGGCTCCAGGCCACGGTCATGGCCGCGCCCCGCGGCAGTGGCTCCCTGAAAGGCCTGTTTTCAGGCCGCGGCGTGTCCTATCTCTACAGCATTCAGGGCGTAAACGGCGGCCAGTGGGGCACCATCGACCAGTACTTCTGGCGGGTCACGCCACAGCGGCTGGGTGCAAAGACCGTTGCCCGCTTTACTGTCAGTCTCCCGCAGGACGCCGGTCTTCTGAGCTACCAGCTATTTGCCCGGTCCAGGGACGGGCGGACGCTCGACGAAAGCTCGCTGACTGTGCGATACCGGGGGCCTGCCGACTTGCCCCCCGCTCCCGGGTTTACCGACCTGACCGGGTATGACTGGGCGCGTGGCTCCATTCAGGCCCTGGCGGCCAGCGGCATGATCAAGGGGGTGGCGCCTGACCGGTATGGCCCAGCGGACGACGTGACCCGCGCTCAGTTTGCCGTGTTGATGCAGCGCGTCTTCCAACTGCCTTCGCCGGCTCAGGCCGCGGCATTTTCGGATGTGAAGGCAGACGACTGGGAGTACGGTGCCGTTCAAGCGGTAGCGCAGTACATGCCGGGCGTCACCGACAGCCAGTTTGCGCCGGACCAGCCCTTTAGCCGGGCCAACGTGGCGGCGGTGCTGGTGAAGATCCTGAGCGCACAGGGGAGGTTGGCTTTGCTCGACGCGGCCGCAGCCAACACCGTATTGGCGAACGTGCCGGATGCCGGCAGCATTGCGCCGGAACTGCGGTTGTACGTGGCAACCGCCATCCAGAACAAGGTCTTGCTGGGGATGCCGGACGGGCGATTCGACCCGACGGGCATGGTTACCCGTGCCCAGACAGCTGTCCTCCTGCACCGGGTGCAGGTGGATTTCTCGGGAAGCTAGGGGGAAGATGATTGGCTATTTCATCGGTTCTCTAGGTGTGCCGGGAGTCTGCGAGAGAGGCTCCCCCCCCCCCGATGACAAACAAAGGAGCCATCGCCCAGTCCAAGGGGATGGCTCCTTTTTCGTATCTCTGGCGGGGCCCTCGCGAGCAGCCGGCGCTTGGCCGGCCAGCCGGAGCGGCTTTAGGCATCTGAGAGGCTCGCGAGCCCGGCGATCATCTGCGGCATCCTTGACCTGCTCAGCCGTTACGTGAGTCGAGAGGCAGGCTGAGGCCCCGGAAGAGGTGCTCCGTGACGCGGTCCAGGGTGGCCTCGTCCCAGTTGAAGCCGACAAAGTGGTTCAGGTTGAAGCCCTGGCCGACAGAGAGGAAGTACCAGGCCCCCGCCGAAGCGTCCAGCTCCGGCGGCAGTTCCCCCACCTCCTTTGCCTTCTCCAACTCGCCGCGGAGGAAGTCCACGATAGCCAGGTAGGACCGGCGTGCGGCCTCGGCGATGACGGGATCGTCCGACTCCGCCACCGCCCGGATGCGGACGCGGAAGCTAAAGTGCTCCGTGGCGGCCATGTGGGCGTAGGCCCGGGCGATGGCCCGCACCCGTTGCAGGGGCGAGGCCGTGCCCTCAGCCGCCTGCTGCCACCGTTCCAATACGAGGCCGGTGGTATGCTCCAGTACGGCGATGAACAGGTCGCGCTTGGTGGCAAAGTACTTGAACACCGTGGCCTGAGAGACGCGCGCCGCCCGAGCCACGTCGTTGGTGGTGGCGGCGGCATAGCTCTTCTGTGAGAAAACCTGCAGGGCCGCCTCTACGATCAGGCGGCGCCGCTCCTGAGCTTCCATCCAGGAGGCGCGCACGCGCGGCATGCCATTCCTCCTAAGCCGGGAGCATGCTGCCCGTCTCCAGGTACCGTTGGTGCCAGGAGAGGGCCTGCTGCAGATCGTGAGGGGTCTGGCCGCCGCGCTGTTCGGCGTCCTTGAGGTAGTCGCGTAGGGAGTCCCTGTAGCGCGGGTGGGCGCAGTTCTCGATGATCACCCGGGCCCTTTCCCGCGGTGCCAGGTGACGCAGGTCGGCCAGGCCCTGCTCCGTGACCAGCACCTGGACGTCGTGCTCCGTGTGGTCCACGTGTGCGACCATGGGTACGATGCAGGAGATGGTGTCACCCTTGGTCAGGGACTGGGTCACAAAGATGGGCAGGTAGCTGTTGCGGGCAAAGTCACCGGAGCCGCCGATGCCGTTCATCATGCGGGTGCCCATGACGTGGGTGGAGTTGACGTTGCCGTAGATGTCCGCCTCCAGGGCGGCGTTGATGGCAATCAGGCCGAGCCGTCGGATGACCTCCGGGTGGTTGGAGATCTCCTGCGGCCGCAGGATGACCTTATCCCGGTAGCGGTGCAGGTCGTCCAGGACGTAGCGAAGCTTGTCGGGCGAGCAGGTGATGGACGAGGCCGAAGCCACGTTCAGTCTGCCGGCGTCCATCAGGTCGAACATGGAGTCCTGGAGGACCTCGGAATAGACCTCCAGGTTCTCGAAGGACGAGTCGATGAGGCCAGCAAAGACCGCGTTGGCCAGGACACCGATGCCTGCCTGCAGGGGCACCAACGTACGCGGCAGCCGCCCCACCTTGACCTCGTGCTCCAGGAACTCCAGCAGGTAGCCGGAGATGTGCTTCGTGTCCTCGTCGGGGGCGGCCAGCGGCCGCGAGTCGTCCAGCTTGTCGGTGATGACCACGGCCTTGATTTTGTCCGGCGCGATGCGGATGACGGTGTCGCCCACCCGGTCGCCGGCGCGCATGATGGGGATGGGGCGGCGGCCCGGCCGGGGTCCGGGGTCATAGATGTCGTGCATGCCCTCCAGCCCCAGGGGCTGGGCCGTGTTGACCTCAACGATGACCGTGTCCGCCGTCTGGGCGAAGACGGGCGAGTTGCCCACCGAGGTGGTCGGCACGATGCCGCCGTCCGGCGTGATGGCCGCCGCCTCGATGATGGCCACGTTCGGCCGGCCCATGGTGCCGGAGCGAAGGAACTCCGCCGTGTGGCCCAGGTGCTGGTCGATGAACATCACGTCGCCGCTGTTGATGGAGGAGCGCAGCCGGCCCTCCGCCTGGAAGGGCAGG
>CALMNP010000059.1 GCA_937868875.1 uncultured Bacillota bacterium
GCTTCCCTCCCGAATACTCCTGGTCACGAAAGGGGCTCAGAGCTGCAACGCTCTGAGCCCCCCTTTTCAACAGGCGGAGAGTTGGATTCCTTCGCGCCTCGGTTCGCTACCGCGAGCGCAGCGGCTCGCCGGTTGGCGAGACGGCGTCGCTGACGTAGGAGACGGCGTCGCCCAGGATCTCGTCGATATCCCTTAGATCCTGCTCCGTAAGCTTCACGCCGACGGCCTTGACGTTTTCGTCGATCTGCTCCGGACGGCTGGCGCCAATGATGGCGCTGGATACCATGGGCTGGCGCAGGACCCAGGCCAGGGCCAGCTGGGCCAGGGTCAGGCTATGGCGTTCCGCGACCGTGGTGAGCTTCTGGACACGCCCCAGCACGTCGTCCTTCATGAACCGCTGCATGAAGAAGCCGGCCTTGCCGGAGGCGCGGGTGCCCTCCGGGGGCTGGGCGCCGGGCTTGTACTTGCCGGTCAGGACGCCCTCCGCCAGAGGCGAGAAGACCACCTGGCCGATGCCCTCGCGCTCGCACAGCGGCAGGACCTCCGGCTCGATGAAGCGCTCCAGCATGCTGTAGCGCGGCTGGTTGGACTGGATGCGATCCAGGTTGAACTGGCGCTGCAGGTGCAGTGCGTCGGTGATCTGGGCGGCGGACCACTCGCTGACGCCGACGTAGAGCACCTTACCCTGGGTGACCAGATCGTCCAGAGCCCGGAGGGTCTCCTCCAACGGCGTATTGTGATCATAGCGGTGGGTCTGGTAAAGATCCACGTAGTCGACACCCAGGCGCTTCAGGCTCCGGTTGCACTGCTCGATGATGTGTTTGCGGGACAGCCCCCTGTCGTTGGGTCCATCGCCCATGGGGAAATAGACCTTGGTGGCCAGGAAATAGGAGTCGCGCGGAATGCCCCTCAGGGCCTCGCCGACCACCTCTTCGGCCGCGCCCCGCATGTAGACGTTGGCCGTATCAAAGAAGTTGATGCCCAGGTCATAGGCATGGTGGATGCACTTGACGGCGGTCTCCTTCTCCACGGTTCCGCCGTAGGTCAGCCAACTGCCCAGGGCGATCTCGGAAACCTTCACGCCGCTTCGCCCCAGATTCCGATACTGCAAGCGAGACACCTCCTTGAATTACCACTAGACCTTCTTGGATAGGGGGAGAAGTTCCTGCTCCCGAGCCGGCTGTGCCCCACGGTCAACTGGTCTGAGCCGGGCTCGAATAGCATAATGCGGTAACGGACCCTTTCTTCGGGGGGGTGCAGCCATGCGGGCGGACGCGGTGTTCGAGGGCGGCGGGGTCAAGGGCATCGGCCTGGTGGGAGCCGTGGTGGCGGCCGAAGAGCGCGGGTACGAGTGGGTTAACGTGGCGGGCACGTCGGCCGGGGCCATCGTGGCCAGCCTGGTGGCGGCCGGCTACTCCGGGATGGAGCTGTGCCGCATCCTCGACGGCCTGGACTACCGCCGCTTCCGCGATACCTTCTGGCCCTTCATCGGCCCTGCCCTGACCTTCATCTTCACCCAGGGGCTCTACCTGGGCGATTACTTTGAGCATTGGCTGCGGCGGCTGCTGGCGGCCCGCGGCGTGTATACCTTCGCCGATCTGGTCATTCCCGAGTTCAAGGATGACCTGCGGTACCGCTACCGCCTGCGCGTCATCGCCTCTGACATCAGCCGCGGCCGCATGCTGGTCCTGCCCCAGGACGCCGCGGATTATGGGGTGGACCCGGACGCCCTGGACGTGACCACGGCGGTGCGCATGAGCATGAGCATTCCCTTCTTCTACCGCCCCGTCCGGTTTGGCGGCAGCGTCATGGTGGACGGCGGTCTCCTGAGCAACTTCCCCGTCTGGCTCTTCGACACTCCCGGCGCTCCGGAGTGGCCGACCTTCGGCTTCCGGCTGGTGGAGCCGGGGGCGGAGCGGCCGGCCAAGATCGAAGGCCCCGTCTCCCTGCTCAAGGCCCTGGTCTCGACCATGCTGGAGGCCCATGACGCACGCCACGTGTCACAGGAGCACTTCATCCGGACTATTCCCGTTCCAACCTTGGGCGTGCGTACGACCGACTTTGACCTGTCCAAGACGGCCAGCCGCCGTCTCTTTGACTCCGGCTACAATGCGGGGCGCAAGTTCCTGGACGCCTGGGACTTCGGCCGGTACGTCGAGCACTACCGCAGCGGTCCCTTGCCTGGGCCGCCCGCTCGGCGGGGCCCCACCGGTCGCTGAGGCGCGGCAACGGGGCGCAGGCGGCGGCCCGGGGGCCGTTCCGGAAGGAACCGGGAGGCGACGCGGAGAACCAGCGGAGGAAGTCTGCCCGGCAAGTCGGGAACAATCCCGGCAGAACGCCGCAAGGGAGGGCCACCGTTGCCCCGCCGCGTAGCCACTGACGAAATTCTCGAGACCCTGGCCGAATGCTACCCCGACGCCAGGTGCGCCTTGAACCACAGCAACGCCTTTGAGCTTCTGGTCGCCACCATCCTCTCCGCGCAGTGCACGGATCAGCGGGTGAACATCATCACCGAGCGCCTCTTTCAGAAGGCGCGCACCCCGGAGACCATCCTTGCCCTGGGGCAGGACCGGCTGGAGGAAGAGATTCGTGACTGCGGGCTGTTCCACAACAAGGCCCGGAACATCCTGACCACCTGCCAGATCCTTCTGGAGCAGTACGGCGGCGAGGTGCCGCAGACCCGTGACGAACTGATGCGCCTGCCCGGCGTCGGACGCAAGACGGCCAACGTGGTTGTATCCAACGCCTTTGGCGAGCCGGCCATCGCCGTGGACACGCACGTGTTCCGCGTGGCCAACCGGCTTGGGCTGGCCCAAGCCAAGACCCCGGAGGAAACGGAACAGCAGCTCATGCGCCGTATCCCACGGGACCTCTGGTCACCGGCCCACCACTGGCTCATCCACCACGGCCGGCAGGTGTGTCATGCGCGCAAGCCTGCCTGCGAGGTCTGCAGGCTGAGCCCCTACTGCGCCCATGCTGCCGGCATCAGAAGCCAGGGGGCCAAGGCCGCAGGCGCCGCCAGCGGGGGCAAGCCCCGCAGACCCCCTGCGGACAAGCCTTAGCGTCCCTGGGGTCTCCAGGATTCAGGCGCAAAGGTGGTCGGGGCCGAAACCCCGGATGGCTCTGGTCCGTCCTTTTCAGCAGAAACGAAGAGAGGTGGGAGCGGGCTTGCAGAGGTTGCGCCCGGCACGGTTCCGCCTTATCCTGGTCGCTCTGCTGAGTTTTTCTTTGCTTTTTGCGGCCGGCTGTGCCCAATCCGCGGCGGGCCAGGCCCAGTTCACCCTGACCTACCAGGTGCAGGGGGGCGTCGCCGGACTGAACCTGGGTCTGACCCTGGACCAGGACGGGGCTTTCACGATAACCAACAAGGGCCGGCAGGTCAAACAGGGGGCCTTGACACAGCCGGAGATGGAGAGTCTCAAAGCGTTCCTGGCCAAGCTCCGTTGGCCGGACCTTAAGGCCACATATGACCCGGCACCCCAGGTCCGGGACGAACTCTACTACCGCATCGCCCTGACCCAGGGCGGCGCCACCCACGAGGTAACGGCAGGCAGCACCGCCCAGGTGCCTCAGGAGCTGAGGGACGTGCTGAATTTCCTGGAGGCTGTCCGCCAGGCGCAAACGCCGGCGCAGTCCGGGACAGCGGCGGGTGGCGGTGCGGTGACCCCCGTTCCGCAGGGTCCCGGCCCGGATGAACCGGTGGGCCCGCGCCGGGGTCTGCGCGACAGCCGCGCGGGCGTTGAGGCCTGGGCC
>CALMNP010000060.1 GCA_937868875.1 uncultured Bacillota bacterium
CCGTCGGCGGACAGCTCCAGCCCGTCATAGCGGAAGTTCATCTCCTTGGCGACAAACTGAATCATGACCGCCAGACAGCCATTAAAAGCTGACAGGATGATCTCCATGGGGTTGGGGCCGGCGTTGGTCCCTCCCATCTCCCGTGGTTCGTCGGTGTAAAAGGGCGGCAGGTCGCGCACCTGATGCAGGGTCCTGGACCCGCCCTCCCAATGGCCGCTGCTCTTCAGATGCGCAATCTTGGGCACAGTGGCGGTAGTCACGGGCCTTCTCCTTTCCCGGCGGACCCGATGGGGCCGGCCCGCCGCGCTGCGTCTTCACATTACATGCCATGGTTATGGTGCAGCAAAAGGCCCGGCGTAAACCCTGTGAAATAGCGGATATATAGGCAAAAAGCCGGTCGACGCGGAAGCGTCGACCGGCTTTCATAGACGGTTGCTTGTGGCTCAGGCCTTGCTCGACTTGGACGCGGTGACCTTGGCCTTCTTCTGGGCCGCGGACCACTTCTCCCACCAGGCCCAGATGGCGCTGGCAATGAAGATCGAGGAGTACGTGCCCGAGATGATGCCCATGGTCAGCGCGGCGCTGAACTCGCGCACCGTGCGGCCGCCGAAGATCAGGACGGCAACGATGGCGATCAGGGTTGTGGTCACGGTCTTCAGCGTCCGGGACAGAACCTGGTTGACCGAGTTGTCCACCAGATCCTCGAGGTCCTCGCCCCGCTTGCGCAGCTTCAGGTTCTCGCGGATGCGGTCGAAGACGATGACCGTATCGTGCATCGAGTAGCCGATGACCGTCAGGATGGCGGCGATGAAGGCGGCATTGACCTCCAGCCGGAAGAGCGAGAACAGACCCAGCACGATCAGCGCGTCGTGGAGCAAAGCCACGATGGCGGTGACGGCGAACTTATACTCAAACCGGAAGGTGATGTAGATCACCTGGAGGATGGACGAGACGACCAGCAGCCACAGGGCGTCGCGGACCAATTCATGACTGATGGTCGGCTGGACCAGGTCCTTGGAGTAGGTGTTGATCTTGCCGACCTTCTCGCCCAGGGTCTTGATCAAGGCGTTGGACTCATCATCAGACATGGGAGCGGTCTTGATGGTAAAGTCCTTGTCCGAGGCCCCCTGAATGGTCGCTCCCTGCTGTCCCGCGCCGAGGGCGGTGCGGATGGCCGAGGCACTGGTGGGCTGATCGAACACCACCTGCACGTAAGTGCCGGCGGTGAAGTCGATGGACTTGTTGAGGCCCTGGAAGGCCAGGGAGCCGACACCGACCAGGGTGACCACCAGTGAGGCAATCAGCCAGGTCTTGGCCGTCTTCATGAACTTGAAGGTTGGGTAGTGCTGCTTCTCGCCTTCCTTCACGCCGAAGAAGCGGCGGCTGCCCAGGCCGCTGTTGACCAGCAGCTTGAGAATCCACTGGGTGAAGGTGATGGCGGTGAACATCGAGATGATGACACCGAGGCCCAGGGTAACCGCGAAGCCCTTGATCGGACCGCTGCCGCGCCAGTACAGCACGCCGGCGGCAATCAGGGTGGTCACGGCGGAGTCGATGACCGCGGCCATGGCCCGGTGGAAGCCTGACTCCAGCGAGGCACGTACGGTCTTGCCGTTGCGCATCTCCTCACGGATGCGCTCGAAGATCAGCACGTTGGCGTCCACAGCCATGCCGATGGAGAGGATGACGCCGGCGATGCCCGGCAGGGTCAGTACGGCGTGGATGCCCCACAGTACCAGCAGGTTGAGCAGTACGTAGACCAGCAGAGCGAAGTCGGCGACGACGCCCTTCCACTGGTAGTTGACGAGCATGAACAGAATCACGCCGATGACGCCGATCAGGCCGGCGATCACGGTCTTGTGAATCGAGTCGGCGCCGAGGGTGGCGGACACCGTACGGTTCTCCACGATGTCCAGCTTGACCGGCAGGGAGC
>CALMNP010000061.1 GCA_937868875.1 uncultured Bacillota bacterium
CCAATCGTCCCGATGTTGACGTGCGGCTTGGTGCGTTCGAACTTCTTCTTGGCCATGGGGGATCCTCCCTTAGCAACCGTGATTCTCGGTTATTCTCTCCCACGAGGGATGTTTCTGCACGAACCCCCGGATTCCTTCCAAAGTTGGCGGCCCCCGGCGGACACCGCGGGAGGCCGGGCAACGGCAAAAGGCCCGCCGTTGCGGCGGGCCTTTAAGCCTGGAGCTGATGACCGGGATTGAACCGGTGACCTCGTCCTTACCAAGGACGTGCTCTACCGACTGAGCTACATCAGCAAATATTGGTTGCGGGGGGAGGATTTGAACCTCCGACCTCCGGGTTATGAGCCCGACGAGCTACCAGACTGCTCTACCCCGCGACAAAACTTATTCAAAAGGTTGATATCGTTCGAATGGTGGAGGGGGGTGGATTCGAACCACCGAAGGCAGAGCCACCTGATTTACAGTCAGGCCCGTTTAGCCACTTCGGTACCCCTCCACGAGATCGCGTCACCGCGAGCGCGGCAACCGCGCAAAAACTATATTATCCCGCGCCCCCATAAAAGTCAAGGTGCAAGCGCGAATCAGTATTTGGCAGGTTGATGGATTGGAGCCCGTTGTGGGATTTGAACCCACGACCTATCGCTTACAAGGCGATTGCTCTACCCCTGAGCTAAACGGGCCCGCTTCGGACTGTAATGATATCACATGGGCGACTTCGTTGAAAGGCAGGCCACGCCTTCAAGCTGAGCCCAGCCGGAAGCGGCCTTGGGCCTTAGAAGCGGCGGGCCAGGGCGTACCCGATGGTCATGCCGAGAATGCCCAGGACTCCTGCCAGGGTGGGCGGCGCCGGCACGGGAAGCCTGAGCTTGCCGAAGACAAAGCCGGCGAAGGCCCCGGTGACCATGGCCAAGAGAATGTCGCGCCATATGGTTGCCGTCATGCGCATCGTCTCCTTATACCGTGGGATGGAAGCCGCCCGGCAACGACAGTGTTCCCTGCGGCGGCGACCTCAAGGACGTCAAGGACACAGAAAGGCCCGGGCCTGCGCCCGGGCCTGGCGTCCTCGCAGTCCTTACTCTTCTTCTCCCTTGCGCTCGACGGCGTCTGCGCCGCCCTCCTCCTCGCCGCGATTGTCCAGGTAGCGCTCCAGCTTGCGCTTGACGCGCTGCAGGGCGTTGTCGATGGACTTGACGTGGCGGTTCAGATCAACCGCAATCTCCTGATAGGACTTGCCGTCCAGGTAGGACATCAGCACCTTCCATTCGAGGTCCGACAGGATCTCACCCATCTTCTCCTCGATGTCCCCAAATTCTTCCCGGCTGATGATGAGTTCTTCCGGATCCGTGATCTTGGAGCCGGAGATGACGTCGAGCAAGGTGCGGTCCGAGTCTTCATCATAGATGGGCTTGTTCAGCGAGACGTAGGAATTGAGCGGAATGTGCTTCTGCCGCGTGGCGGTCTTGATGGCGGTGATAATCTGGCGGGTGATGCAGAGTTCGGCGAAAGCGCGGAAGGATGAGAGCTTGTCGGGTCGGAAGTCGCGGATCGCCTTGTAGAGGCCGATCATTCCTTCCTGGATGATGTCTTCACGATCCGCACCGATGAGAAAGTAGGAGCGCGCCTTGGCCCGAACGAAGTTCTTGTACTTGTTAATCAGGTACTCCAAGGCGACGCTGGAGCCATCGCGGGCAAAGGCCACGATATCCTCATCGACCATGGCGTCGTAGTCCGGATAGATCTCGCGCTGCGGACTCACGCTCACCGATCCATCGCCTCCCCCATCTACGCCGCGACGGTACTTGCCGCACTAGATATATCGCGCGCCCTGCCTCTCCATGAACAAACTGAGGGAACAACCTGCCGCGCCTGCGGCAGAGCCGTTCCTCAGAATGTGAAGAGTCGAAGATCCTCTTGTCTCGCACGCTTATGTTAATTATATCGCACGATTTTTCCTGGCGTCAATGGCAGCGACACAGCGCTCAAACCCACGCCACTTGGACCTTTTGGGGCTTTTGCCCGGGCCCGTCCTGGTATCATTACTATAGCCTGACGGCGCTGTTTATTCAACTACTGGCCTCCGACGGCATGGAAGAAGCCGCCGGACTGCGCCGGCGGCTCCTGAAAGGGATTGGGGTTCGATCAGGGTGTGACGGCCTGGGGTTCGGGCGTACCCGGCGTAGGCGGAGCACTCGGGAGCGCGGAAGCCCCGGGCGCCGTGGGAACTGTCTGCCCATCCCCCATCAGGGGCGGCCTGAGGCCCACCCGGACCAGACCGGGACGCGGCGGGTACTTGTCGTGGGAGATGACCTCGTCCCGAACGAGGCGACCTCCCTCGATGACGCGGCGGAGTACCGTGACCTCGTACCCCGGCTCGCCCTGGCTGATCACCTGGCGGGCGCGCCAGGGTAGTGTTTCGTCCATCTCCTCCCGCATCGGCGGCTGTACCGTGATCAGGTCGCGTGTGACGACCTCGACCCGCCGTGAGGATGGGAAGGCCCGACCGAGGATGCTGGCCGTCAGTTGATCGGCCTCAAGGCTCGCGACCAGGAGAACCGGTGCCCGGGACGTGTTGGTGAAGCGGAAGTCCAGGTAATCATAGGCAACCGTGGCGTCGCGCCCCGTCTCCACATAGCTGAGCGGGCGCGAGTGGTGCGACCGGGCGGCGATGCCCAGATCGGCCAGCAGGGCGGCGTTGTACAGGGTGGACGAGACCTGGCAGACGCCGCCACCGTACCCCAGGACATACTCGCCCTGGTAAATCTCCTTGGCCTGGCGGAAGCCGGCGACCGGCTCCCGCGGGCCCACAATCTCATTGAACGAAAAGGTGTCGCCGGGGCGCAGCAGCGTCCCATTGATCTTCTTCACCGCCAGTGCGATGTTGGCCACACGGTCGGCGTCGGCCAGGTTGACGCGGGTGGTGAACGTGCTCAGCCTCTGGCGGCCGACTGCCGCCAGGTCGGCTTCCTTCACTGCGGGAGGGATGGTCCGCACGGGTATCGTGATCTCCGTCGCCTGGCGCTGCACCGCCTCCTCCACCGCGCGGCGCAGTGCCCCGCGGTCAAGGCTGAGACCCGCCCGGTCGGGAACGGCCCGTCCGCTCCGCAGGTCGTAGCTGGCGTTCTGCGCGGGGCGGTCGATCTCGGCGGCGAGGCGGTCCGCCAGGCGGCTGAAGGACGCTTCATCGAACGTCCAGGCCAGGACGATATCCCGAGGCGCGAGACCTGCCGGGCCCGGGCCCCAGGCCCGCTCCCACCAGGGCTGGGACCGTGCGGCCGCCAGGGCCTGGGAGAGGCTATCGTCCAGGCTGTAACGGATGCCGACCTCGCTGGGCGTCACGAGCCAGGTTCGCCCATTCAGGCGCAGGGTCCAGGTTTGGTTGGCACGGGCCTGAACGAGGGGCTGCAGCAACCCCGTGGCCCCCACCCCGTCCAGGCCGCCCACTTCCAACCCACCGACACGCACTCCCTCCGGAATGCGCGCCTGGTACGGCCGCCTGACGGAACGGACAAGAAGGGCGGTGCCCAGAGACACCGCCGCCACCATGCCGATGATGATCCATCGAGTTCGGAAGCGCGGGTCGGCCGGCATGCGCATCCCTCCAGGCTGCTACCGGTTACCCCGCTGGCGCACCACCTCGTACATGAGGATCGCTCCAGCGACAGAGGCGTTGAGTGAGGTCACCCGCCCGAGCAAGGGCAACCGGACCAGATAGTCGCAGTGCTCACGAACCAGCCGCCCCAGACCCTTGCCCTCGCTGCCGATGACCAGGGCCAGGGGGCCGCGAAGATTGGTCTCCGTGTAGAACTGGCTTCCCTTGGCCTCCGCCCCGGCGATCCAGACACCCTGCTGCTTCAGCCACTCCAGGGTCTGCACCAGGTTGGTGACGCGAGCCACGGGAAGGTGCTCGGCAGCGCCGGCCGAGGCCTTCATCGCCGCCGGCGTGAGAGCAGCGGCCCGTCGTTCCGGCAGGATGGCGCCGTGCGCCCCGGCACACTCGGCGGTGCGCAGCAGCGACCCCAGGTTATGGGGGTCCTCGATGCCGTCCAGCACCAGGATAAATGGGTCCTCGCCGCGCTGTCGGGCCCGCTCCAGCAGTTCCTCCGGCTCGGCGTACTCGCGGGGGGAGGCCAGGGCAATGACGCCCTGGTGGACCCGGCTCTGGGCAATGGCGTCCAGATGCGCCCGGTCCACTTCCTGCACCGGGACGCCCTGTTCGCGCGCCATGGCCAGGATGGCCCGGATGGACCCCTCGCCGGCGCCGCGGGCCACCATCAGCTTGTTGAGCGGCCGCCCGGCACGGAGCACCTCCATCACCGGGTTGCGCCCCTCGATCTGCTCAGCCCCTGACCCGCGATCAGGGCCCTTCTGCCCGTCCACCAAGTGAAATCACCGCTTCACGCTGGATTCTGCCCGGTCGGTACAACCGCTATTCGAGGCCAAGGGTCAACGAAAGTCGCTACCGCATCGGCAGCGACAGAGGGTCCAAAACGGGTCCGTGCACAGCACGTATCTGGTCCATGAGGCTCCACATGGTTTCGCGAATGTCCCACTGCGCCTCCGGCTTACACCGCAGCCGGCTGAGGTGCACCCACTCCCACAGGTCGAAGCGCGCCAGCACGGGCCGGCGGTGCGCGTTGGTCACCGCGTAGGCGGCGGCGCCCGGAGCCCGTTCCCGCAACCTGGCCACCAGCTGCTCGGCCCGTTCCAGGGTTTCTTCCAGCGGGCCCGTCAGCCCGGCCGCCGCCAGCCGTGGCGGCACGGTGTAGCCGCGGCCCGTCTCCGGCCGGCCGGGGTAGAACTCGACCTTGCGGGTATGCCGCAGGAGCTGGTGCCAGTTGGCTTCGGAAATGGTGAACGCCGCCTCATAGCGCACCTGCTTCAGCTCTTCCGAAGGCAGATCGTGTTCGCCGAGGGAGCGGAAGACCTGTCCGTAGAGGGATGCCAGTGAATCGCCCGACCATTGTTCCAGGCGCTCCTGCGCTTCGTCCCAGGAGGCGCCGCGGCGCACCAGCCAGGCCATCAACACCTGTCGCATGGCCTGGAGGGCCGCGCCGGCCCCCGCCTTGCGCCCTGTGTAGCCAAGGAGGCGCGCCTCACCGGGACGGGCTCCGCCTGTGGCCTTTGTGAGGCTCCCCGGTTCTGCGGCACCACCGGCCGCAGCGGCCGCCTGCCAGGGCATGGGAGTCACCAGAGACGCCAGCTGCTCCTGCCAGTAGGGCGTGGGCTCGGCGTGGCGAAGCATGGCCGGCAGCACCCGCGCCACCTCGGTCCGCAGGGCCTCGGCCAGCGACCGCACCTCGGCTGACGGGCTGGAGAGCAGGCGCACCAGGCCATCCCTGAGGGCGCGTCCGTTGCCGGTCAGGCCCAGGTTGGTATGGACCGCCAGCGGCAGCGCGTAGCGCGCGTCCTCAAAGCTGAGCTTCTCCAGGCGGGCCCGCCGTGCGGACGGCTTCTCGCCCGGCACCTCAGGCTCCTGGGCCAAGAGGTGATCCAGCAGCCCCGCCTGCAGCTGTTCGTAGCACTCGAAGGCATGGTCGCAGAAGGCTGTAAACTCCTGGCGCAGCGCCAGAAGGCCTGGTGCGTTCAGTTCCTCCGGCACCACGTACCCGCCCGGCTGGGGACGCTGATAGCGCTGCGAGTATTCCGTGAAGGAAAGGTAGGGGTTGCACAGTTCCAGCTCGGCCGAGGCCAGCCGCGAAATGCGCTCGACGCCCACATGGGCCACAGCGTGCTCGGCGACGGAGCTGTGGCCGTAGCCCACCACCCACTTCTCGTGGAAGCGCCGGGCCTTCTCCTGGGCCTCGCGGTGAGAGTCCGGCAGGGACTCCGCCGGGGCCTGGGAGAGGTCGAGCGAGCCACCCCGCACCAGCTCCAACAGGTTGTCGCGGAAGCTCCGGGGCGACCGGCTGACGTAGGCGAAGATAACGGCGATGACCTCTTCCGGCAGGTTATGGATGGCGTAGACGTCGCCGTCCGTGTTGGTGACGTAGCGGCTGAGAAGGGACCTATCGGCCTCGCTGTACATGGCGGCCTCCCCCGCTGGCGCCGCTCCGGACAGGCCGGACGCGGGCGCTGCTGACAATGCTATCTTGTTTTCGTCTCCGGCCGGTCCGCCCCCTGCCGGCGCCCACCCCGAAAACGCAAAATCCGCCGGCTTGCGTCGGCGGTCTTGTTGCAGTCGGGCTGTGTCACTTGCCGGCGGAGTCCCCTGCGTCCCAGGCCCGGTCCAGCAGGTCCTGCAGCCGGCCCACCTGGTCGGTCACCAGCAGGTGCGCCAGCAGGGCCTCAAAGGCTGTGGCCCGGTGGTAATCGGCCGGGCGGGCGCCGCGGGGCACATGGCCGGGGTGGGCGTTGCGCGCGCGCCGCACCACGGCCCGCTCCTCCTCTGTCAGAAGCGGGTCCAGGGCGGCCAGAGCCTGGGCCTGGGCGGCTGCCCTTACGCGGGCAACGGCGCCCTGATGAAGGGCATCCGGGCTGCCCTTGCCGCGGGCCACCAGGCGGGCACGGACGTAGGCCTCAAAGACCGCGTCGCCCAGGTAGGCCAGGGCCAATGGCGACAGGGATCGCGCGGGATCGGCGGCGACCGAGGGGGCCGTGCCACCCAGGCCCAGGGCGCGCCGCAGCAGGGGCCACAGGCTGTCATGCCAGGACGTCATGTCAGCTCTTCAGCTTCCACTTGGGCCCGGCGGCCGTGTCCTCGATGACCACGCCGTGCTCCGCCAGCCGGTCCCGGATGCGGTCCGCCAGAGCCCAGTTCTTCTGCTGCCGCGCCTCCTGCCGGAGCTCCAACAGGATCTGCATGGCCACCTCACCCATGCCGCCCTGCTGCGGCTCATCCTTGACACCGGCAAACAGACCGAACATATCGCCGAGCAGGGCGTACCAGCGGTACGCGAGGTCCAGCAGGGCCGTGCCGGACTCAGGCCGGCGCTGGCTGCGGTAGGTGTTGAGGGCACGCGACAGGTCGAAGAAGGCGCCCAGGGCCAGGGCGGTGTTGAAGTCGTCGTCCATGGCCTCCTCCAGCCGACGCCGGCTGGCCAGAAGGGCCTCCAGCGCCTCCCGCTCTGCAGCGTCGGAGGTCTGCGGACCGGCGGCCATGGCGTCCAGCTCCCGCTTCAGCGCGGCGGAGCGGACGGCGCCGTCGCGGCCCCAGCCGGAAGCAGCCGAGCGCGGCGCCTGACCGTCCTCCCGCAGGGCCTCCAGCAGGTTCCGGCGGGTGTTGGCCAGCCGCTCCCAGCCGGTCTCAGCTTCCTTCACTGCGTCCTCGTCAAAGTCCAGGGGCCCGCGGTAATGGGTGGTCAGCAGGAACATGTGCAGGACGCCTGGCTGAAACCGCTCCAGCAGGCTGTCGATGCTGACCACGTTGCCGAGGGACTTGGACATCTTCTCCGCGCTCAGGTTCACCAGGCCGTTGTGGAGCCAGTAATGAACGAAAGGTGGTTGGCCCGTGTAACCCTCGGATTGGGCAATTTCGTTTTCGTGGTGAGGGAAAATGAGGTCCGACCCGCCTCCGTGGAAGTCGAAGCCGTTGCCCAGGTAGCGGAGGGACATGGCCGAGCACTCGATGTGCCAGCCAGGGCGGCCGGGACCCCAGGGGCTGGGCCAAGCCGGTTCGCCTGGCTTGGCAGCCTTCCACAGGGCAAAATCGCCGGGGTTGCGCTTGCGCTCGTCCACCTCGATGCGGGCGCCGGCCCTGAGGTCTTCGAGGCTGCGACCGGAAAGCTTGCCGTAGTCGGCAAACTTCGTTACGTCGTAGTAGACGTCGCCGCCCAGAGGATAGGCCAGGCCTCCGTCCACCAGGCCCTG
This sequence comes from uncultured Bacillota bacterium, assembly GCA_937868875.1. Taxonomy (GTDB): domain Bacteria; phylum Bacillota; class Sulfobacillia; order JAMDAP01; family JAMDAP01; genus JAMDAP01. Next base: position 7,807 of record CALMNP010000061.1, read on the forward strand.
TATCATGCGAATGATGTCCTCCATGTGCTCGGACACCTTGACGTAGACGTCGGCGGGCCGAACGCCCAGGTTATCCATGGTCTGCAGGTAATCCGCCGCGTAGCGGGCCGACAGCTCCAGGGCGGGGATGCCCGCCTCGGCGGACCGGGCGATGATCTTGTCGTCGACGTCGGTGAAGTTCTGCACCAGGCGAACCTGGTAGCCGCTATACTCCAGGTAGTTGCGGATGGCATCCCAGACGACGCTGGGCCGGGCGTGCCCCACATGGCTCTGCGCGTAGGGGGTGACACCGCAGACGTAGACGCCGACCCGTCCCGGGTCGCGCGGCACGAAGGCTTCCTTTTGTCTGGTCAGGGTGTTGTAGACACGCAAGGACACAAATGGTTCCTCCCTTGGATTACGTCGCGTGAGCCACGTCCGGGCGGTCGGCCCGGGCGTCCTCGAGCTCCGCCTCCACCTGGCGCAGGCGCTGCTCCAGGCGCAGCATCTCGCGCTGGAGGGCGGCGATGTCGTCGGCCTCCGGATCGGGCAGATCCACCTGGTTGAGGTCGGGTCCGGCCACGCGCTGACCGTCGCGGATGACGACCCGCCCCGGAACGCCGACCACAGTGCAGTTGGCGGGCACCGACTTGACCACCACCGCCCCGGCGCCGACCTTACTGTTGTCACCGATGACGATGTTGCCCAGGACCTTGGCACCCGTGGCCACCATCACGTTCCGGCCGAGGGTGGGATGACGCTTGCCCTTCTCCTTGCCGGTTCCGCCCAGGGTGACGCCCTGGTACAGGGTGCAGCCGTCGCCTACCTCGGCGGTCTCGCCGATGACCACGCCCATGCCGTGATCGATGAACAGCCCGCGTCCGACCCTGGCGCCAGGGTGAATCTCGATGCCGGTGAGGAAGCGGGCAACCTGCGACAGAAAGCGGGCGGTCACGAACCAACCCCGCTGGTACAGCCAGTGGTTGAAGCGGTGCATCACGATCGCATGGAAGCCCGGGTAACAGAGGATGACCTCCCAGGCGTTCTTGACCGCGGGGTCCCGCTCCAGCACCGCCCTCACGTCTTCCTTGATTCGCTCCAACATGGCCATCCCTCCTCTTCCGATACAGTGTCTCCCAATCGGGAATCCTCCGGGCAAACACAAAGCCGCCTCTGCGAACAGAGGCGGCCTGGGGCCGCGGTTCCACTCTGTTTGGGCCTAAAGGACGGCCCGTCTCTTCCCGGACCGCGAGGGGGTTGAACCCGCCTGACGGCCCTGGCCTGATAACGGTGGCCTTCCGTCGGCGCCTACTCAGACCGGCCGGCCAACGCCCGCCGACCCTTCGGGCCGCGGCTCCTGGGGGCACTTCGGCCGGTTCGACCTGAAGCCGCTTGCAGCCGGCGGCGGCTTCTCTCTTTAAGGTCTGGCGGGCCTACTTTTCCCAGTCATCGCTGTTAATTAGCCTCATTATATGCCGCGTTTCCGAATGCTGTCAATTCCCGAGCCGTTCCCTCAGAATTGCAGAGCCGTCACCGGGGAATCTGGAGACGGACCGGAATGACGCCTGCCTCCAGAGGGGCTATGGCTGCGAAGGCCGCTTCAGACAGGTCGATATCCCGGCCGGACACAAACGGTCCTCGATCGTTCACGCGCACCTCCACGGACTTGCCATTCTTCAGGTTGGTGACCACGACCCGCGTCCCCAGAGGAAGGGTCCGGTGAGCGGCGGTCAGGCTCAGACGGTCGAAGGGTTCTCCGCTGGCAGTGGACAGGCCCTGGAACTCGGCGCCGTACCAGGAAGCTGCGAGTCGGTCGCCAGCGCTCCCCCCACGGGAGGCGATGTGGTAGTCGGCGCGTCCCCCGGCCGGGGTCGGCGTGGCAGGAGACAGGGCCTTCACCGCAGCAGGGTGGGGGCCTTCAGCCGCCCTCTCCTCCCAGTCAGGCAGGGGCGGGGCAACCGGCATGACCGACGGGCTATCGGCAGATGTCATCGTTCTGGCAGCCGCCGCGGCGTGGAGGGCCGGCGCCGGCTGAGGCCGCGGGATGCCGGCCGCCAGCGTCAGGCCGAGGGCCGCAGCACAGGCGACCGTCGCCCAGGCCAGGGAAAGCGTCCAGCGTCGCAGCAACGTTACCACTCCTCAACCAACGAAAATGGGGCACCTTAGAGTATGCCCCAAAGAATGGTAACGTATACTTGTTAGGTTAACTTGCTCCAGCCGACACTCAAGCCGGCTCGGACTCCTCCACGGAAACTACGGCGAAGGCGGCGATGCCCTCCCGGGCGCCAATGAACCCCAGACCCTCGTTGGTCGTCGCCTTTACCGCCACGCGACCCGCCGACAGGCCCAGGGCCTCGGCCAGGTTTCGCTTCATCCCCTCAACATGAGGCGCCAGCATCGGTTCCTCAGCCACCACGGTGGAGTCCAGGTTACGAACACGACAGCCGGACTCACCGGCCAGGCCCACCACCAGCCGCAGCAGGGCCAGGCTGTCCGCCCCTTCGTAACGTGGATCCGTATTGGGGAAGTGCTGACCGATGTCACGCTGGCCGATGGCCCCCAGTATGGCATCCATCACCGCATGCACCAGCACATCGGCGTCGGAGTGACCCAGAAGTCCCCGCTCGTGCGGAATGCGCACACCACCCAGAATGCAGGGGCGGCCTGGAGCCAGGCGATGTACATCATAGCCAAAACCAACCAACACAGGCGTCCCTCCCGCCTAGCGACGCCCCAGGATGGACTCCGCCAGCAGCAGGTCCTCGGGCGTGGTAATCTTGATGTTCTCCGGCGACCCTTCCAGGACGTATACCGGGCGGCCCAGCCGTTCTACCAGCGCCGCATCGTCGGTGCCGATGAAGCCTTCCCGCCTGGCTTTATGATGAGCCTCCAGCAGCGCCTCGAAGGGAAACACCTGGGGCGTCTGCGCCGCCCAGAGGCGGCCGCGATCCGGCGTTTCACGCACGGCCCCCTGATCATCCACGAGCTTAATGGTGTCCTTCACCGGAACGGCGACGACCACCGACCCCCGACCGCGGGCCTCAGCCACCGCCCGCTCCAGGACCGCCGGGGTAATAAGGGGGCGGGCCGCGTCGTGCACCACCACCAGCTCATACCCGGGCCCCAGGGAGCGCAGCCCGTTGAAGACCGAGTCCTGCCTCTCCCTGCCGCCGGCCACTATGCCCCGCACCTTGTGAAAGCCGTACTGGGCCACGATGTCATTTCGACAGGCGTCCACCAGCTCATCGCCGACCACCAGCACCACGTCCGTAATGCAGGCGGCCGCTTCGAAGGCAGCCAGGGTGTGCGCCAGAACGGGTTTACCCAGAAGGGGGAGGAACTGCTTGACAGTTCCTCCCCCCATGCGCTTGCCCTGTCCGGCGGCAGGAATGATGGCGGCCACCCGTCCCAGGGGGGCTTTAGCGCCCATCGCCGGGTTCACGGGGCCACCCGCTCCGTTGGCACACCGACACGTTCCGCCCTGGGGCGGGCGAAGATCATCCGCCCGGCCGAGGTCTGCAGCACGCTGGTGACGATGACGCCCAGCGTCTCGCCGATGTACTTGCGACCGCCGTCCACCACGATCATGGTGCCGTCGTCCAGGTAGGCCACGCCCTGCCCGGGCTCCTTGCCATCCTTGATGATGTGGATGGTCATGTCCTCGCCCGGCAAAACCACCGGCTTGATGGCGTTGGCCAGTTCGTTGATGTTCAGAACGGGGACGCCCTGGAGTTCGGCCACTTTGTTCAGGTTGTAGTCGTTGGTGATGACTTTGCCGTTTATGACCTTGCCGAGCTTGACCAACTTGGAGTCGACCTCCAGGTCGCGTCCCAGGTCCTTCTCGTAGATCTGCACCGGCACGGCAAGCTCCTTCTGAATCTTGTTCAGGATGTCCAGCCCGCGGCGCCCGCGATTGCGCTTGAGCACGTCCGACGAGTCGGCGATGTGCCGCAGTTCCTCCAGCACGAAGCCGGGGATTACCAGAGGGCCTTCAATAAACCCGGTTTGGAGGATGTCTGCAACTCGACCATCAATGATCACGCTGGTGTCCAGGATTTTCGGCTGAGCCACGCCCTCCGTCTTCAACTGCTTGTCCCTATCCTTGCCACCCCGCGGAAACCAGGGCAGCAGACCGGACATCTCCTCCCGCTTCTTGGCCGCCACGCTCATGCCAAGGTAGACTGCACTGAGGGTGATCAGGGCGGCCAGAATGCCACCCAGGAGCGGGACCCGAGACAGCGCCAGAATAAGTAAATTGGCGATAATAAGTCCGACAATGAGCCCAACGGCTCCAAAGATGATGTCCTGCACAGGCGTTCTGTGCAGCTTCTGCTCCGCCCAGGCCACCAACGGCGCTGTGGCGAAGCCGATGAGTCCGCCGAGCAGGATGCCCAGGGCCACAATCCCAACCGACTCCCAGCGGACGAAGGCCATCCCGAACCAGGACTCCAGGTTGAAGAACGTGACCAGGAACCCGCCCAGCATACCGACCAGGGTCAGCACCCGACGCATTGTGAAGAGGCCCAGCTTGCCTCACCCCTCTTTGCTCATCGTCAATCTGCGGCGCCCGAAACCGTCTAGAATAGGCCGTGACCCTGACGGGCCACGGCCTGGCCACTCCATTATAAGATGAAAATCCTGGGTCTTCAAGCAAGGATCTGGTCCAGCCAGGACGATGCCGCCGCGTGGTTCATGCCCTGTGCCAGGACCAATTCGGAAAGGAGGATCTGCCGGGCGTTGTCCAGCATCTTCCGCTCTCCGGTGGACAGGCCCTTCTCCCTTTCCCGCTGCGCCAGGTTGCGGACCACCTCCGCCACCTCGTAGACGTCACCGCTCTTGATCTTTTCAAGGTTGGCGCGGTAGCGGCGGTTCCAGTTGGTGGACATCTTGCTCTTGGTGCCCTGGAGGATGTCCTGAACCCTCTTCACGCCCTCCTCGTCAATGACCTGGCGAAGGACACCGCCCGCCACATCTGTAGGCACCATGATCTGCATCTCGCCGTAGGGCAGCCGGAGGATGTAATACCGCTTCGTCTTGCCAAGCACCACGCGTTCCTCGATCGCTTCGATGACGCCGGCCCCGTGCATAGGATAGACTACCTTATCGCCGACCTGGAACACGAGCATCCCCCCAAACCACTCCATACGGACAGCATAACACGGCGTGTCGCAATTGTCAATTAAGGCTAAATATGTTACCATAGGTGCGCAAAACGTGTCAACTAGATCTATCCGCCCCGGGTGGCGGCAAGCTCCCGCCTGCGGCTCTGCAGGCCGAATTCGCGGCCCTTGACGCGCCGCAACCCTTACGATACAATAATCACGTTCATCGTGAAGTTTTGGGCGTATAGCTCAGTTGGGAGAGCGCCGGCATCGCAAGTCGGAGGTCAGGGGTTCGACTCCCCTTACGTCCACCAAGTTTTTAGAGGGAGGCCGTCAGGCCTCCCTTTTGCGTGTCCGTAAATGAACGAGTCCGGCGGGGAAGGCCACCGAGGGGCCCAGCCCCCAGGGACTTCTATAGCGTTTCGCAGCCGGGACTGGTTTTGTGACCGGGGTCACCGCACCATGGTTCCGGGCTCATGTACACTGAGACTGGATGACTGTCTCCGGAGGAGATTGCCATGGATGCGCGCAAGGCCTTGCGACGGGTGGGGCTGGCCAACAGGGACGGGCTGCGTCCGCGTCCCCTGGTGCAGTGGGGGGCCCTGATCCTCACGCTGGCGCTGGGGATTCGCTTTGCCCTCTTCGTCAACCAGTTCCGGAGCGGCATGCCGCCTGCCGTCACCCAGAGCCGGCCGGCCGGCGTGGAGGCTTTCCTGCCCATCGGTGGACTGGTGGCCCTGAAGGCCTGGTTGACCACCGGCTGGTGGGACACCGTCCACCCCGCCGCCCTGGCCTTGCTGCTGACCTTCCTGGCGGTCGCCCTCTTTCTCAGGCGTGGATTCTGCAGCTGGCTGTGCCCCATCGGCACGGTATCGGAAGCGCTCGGCCGCCTGGGCAGGTGGCTGTTCGGTTTCAACCTGAAGCCTCCAGCCTGGCTGGACCGGCTTCTGATGGTCCCCAAGTACTTGCTGCTGCTCTTCTTCCTTCAGGCCGTCTGGCTGGGCATGCCCGGTCCCATCGCCCGGCAGTTCCTGCAGAGCGCGTACTACCAGGCCTCTGATGTCAAGATGCTGCAGTTTTTCCTGGCCCCTTCGCTCCTCACCGTCCAGGTCCTGGTGCTGCTGGCCGTCCTGTCGCTGCTGGTGGAGAACTTCTGGTGCCGCTATCTCTGTCCGTATGGCGCGCTGCTGGGACTGGTCGGCTGGTTGAGCCCCGTGGCGGTGACGCGCCGCCCTTCAGCCTGCACTGACTGCCGCCTCTGCGACCGGGTCTGCCCCGCCCGCATCCAGGTGTCGCGGGCTCGCACCGTGCTGTCCCCTGAGTGCAACGCTTGCCTCAACTGCATCGAGGCCTGCCCGGCGCGGGCCAGAGGCGCCCTGGAGCTGCGCCTGACAGGTGCCCCGAGGGCCATCCGGCCCTGGGGCTACACTACCGTGCTGGTGGGCCTGGTGCTGCTCGCCGTAACGGTGGCCCGCATAACCGGCCGGTGGGACAGCACTCTCACTGCCCGGGACTATGCCCGCCTTGTCCCTGCCATCGAAGACATCCAGCACTGACGCCATCTGGAACCGCGCCTGCCCCTCGTGACCAGGCCCCGCCGCCTCAGATCGGTCGGACACAGTCCTCTCCGCCCGTGGGTTTCGTTGACAGCGCGTGATTTCGGCTGTTAGAATTGGGCTGTGAATCCGCAGGGGGGGCGAGGGACCGGTGAACAGGGACCCGAAAAACCTGCTCCTGGATCAATTTCAGGCTGTGGTAGGCGAGACCCTCATCCGCCACAAGAGCATTCTGGACGTCATGTCCAAGTCCCAGGAGGCCAACGCCCGGGCCAACCGGGCCGTAGCCAAGGCCGTCACGACCTGCGGCTGCGTCCGGATCGACGCCGGCAAGCAAGAGATTCCCCAGGATGCCTCTCTCTATGACCTGGGCCGCCACATGAACGACCATGTGGAAGGTACCATGTGCGATCACTGCCTGGAGACCCTGGAGGCCGAGCTTGGCCGGGAGATGTTCTACCTGGCGGCACTCTGCAACGCGTTTGGCCTGAACCTGCATGACGTCATTCTCAAAGAGCACCAGCGCGTCTCAGCCCTCGGCGTGTTTCACGCCACCTAGAGCCAGCCCGCCAACCGCGGTTCGCCGCCGGCAACGAGGACGTACAGTAAAGACGATGGACCGGCCCACACAGGGCCGGTCCTTTGCTTGGAAGGGACGAAGTCCGCGGAAGGCCGGGGGATGGAGCCGGCCTGACCCCGATGACCCGACCCGTCAGACGTGGCGATCCAGCAGCACCTGCTCGCGAAGGCGCCGCAGGCCGTCGCGGATGGCGCGGGCGCGTACCTCGCCAATTCCCTCCACCACGTCCAGCTCCTCGGTAGTGGCATTGAGGATGTCTTGCAGGGCGCCGAAGTGGGCCACGAGGTTCTCCAGGACAGGGCCCGGCAGACGCGGCAGCCGGCGCAGCAGCCGGTAGCCCCGGGGCGCCAGGGAGAGGTCCGAGGCGCTGACCGCAGCACCCGCCCCGTATCCCAAGAGCCGCCCCACCAGCGCCGGGTCCACCAGTTCGTCCACGCCGGCGGAACTCAGGTGGCTGCGCACGTCCTCCACACTGCGGGACTCGCCGGGGCGAAGGTAGTCCCGGATGATGTCCAGCCGCTCCTGGGCGACTGCAGCCACCAGTCCCTCGGTCTGCAGCTTGACCAGGCGCCCCTCGGTCCCCAGTTCGACGATGTACCGCTCCACCTCCGCCGCTACCCGCAGCAGGGTCTCGGCACGGTAGACGGCGGCCGCCACATCCGACAGGGTGACCAGGTCCTCGAACTCCAGGGCCGACAGGTTCACCAGAGCCTGGTCCAACGAGGCCTTGTACTTCTCCAGGGTCTGCACCGCCTGGTTGGCCTTGGTCAGGATCACGGAGACGTCAGGCAGAGCGTAGCGCAGGGTGCCCTTGTAGACGGTGATGATGTGGCGCCGCTGGGAGATGGCGATAACCAGCTCTCCCGTCTGGCGCGCCACGCGTTCCGCGGTCCGGTGGCGGGTGCCGGTCTCCAGCGAGGGAAGCGTCGGGTCGGGCACCAACTGGGCGTTGGCGTATAGGATGCGGCGGGCGTCGGCGCTGAGCAGGATGGCGCCGTCCATCTTGGCCAGCTCGTACAGGCTGGCCGGTGTGAAGTCGGAGTCGATGCGAAAGCCGCCGTCCACCAGCTCCAGGACCTGAGGCGTATCTCCCACGACGATGAGGGCGCCGCTGTTGGCGCGCAGGACGTTCTCCAGGCCCTCCCGCAGGGCGGTGCCGGGAGCCAGGGTCTTCAGGACCCGGACGAGACGGTCATCGGTCGGGCGCTCATCCTTGACCAGGGCTGGCCCTCCTCTCCCCACGCCTACGGCTGCAGGCCCTGCAGGGCCGCCTGCAATCCCTCTTCCACCGTGGCCACGCCGACGACCTCCAGATCCGCCCGGCCGCCGGCACGGCGCCAGGCTTCCACGCTGCCCCTGGGGACCACGCAGCGGGCGAAACCCAGCCGCGAGGCCTCGGCGATGCGGCGGTCCAACTGACCCACGGAGCGCACCTCACCCGCCAGACCGACCTCGCCGATGACCACCGTCCTGGGGTCGGTAGGCACCTCGCGGAAGCTCGAGGCCAGGGCGACGGCAACGCCCAGGTCCAGGGCCGGCTCATCCACCCGAGCGCCCCCCGCCACCTTGAGGTAGGCGTCCTGACTCCCCAGGGCCAGCCCGCAGCGCTTTTCCAGGACGGCCAGCAGGAGGAGCACACGGTTGTAGTCGATCCCCGTAGCGGTCCGCCGGGCCATCCCGAAGACGGTGGGCGTGACCAGGGCCTGCACTTCCACCAGGATGGGGCGCGTGCCCTCCAGGCTGGCGACCACCACGGAGCCGGCGACGCCGGTGGGGCGCTCCGCCAGGAAGGCCTGGGAGGCGTTCGGCACCTCCACCAGCCCCTGCTCTCGCATTTCAAAGAGCCCCAGCTCATTGGTCGAGCCGAAGCGGTTCTTGACGGCCCGTAGAATGCGGTAGCTCTGATGGCGGTCGCCTTCGAAGTAAAGGACCGCATCCACCAGGTGTTCTAGAATACGCGGGCCGGCGATGGCGCTTTCCTTCGTGACATGCCCCACCAGAACCACCGCGGTGCCCGTGGCCTTGGCCAGGCGCAGCAGGCGAGCGGCGCACTCCCTCACCTGGCCCACGGACCCCGGGGCCGAGGTCAGGTCGGGGTGGTAGATGGTCTGAATGGAGTCCACCACAACCAGGGTGGGCTTGACGGCATCCACCTGCTCCTCGATGGCCTGTAGATCCGTCTCGGCCAGCACCAGCAGGCGCGGCGCCGCCGCTCCCAGGCGGTCGCCACGAAGGCGAATCTGGCGCGCCGACTCCTCGCCCGACACGTAGAGGGCGGTGCCCACCCGCTCTGCGATGGCCTGTGAGAGTTGCAGCAGCAACGTGGATTTGCCAATTCCCGGGTCTCCTCCGACCAGTGCCAGGGACCCTGGAACGAGGCCGCCGCCCAGCACCCGGTCCAGTTCCGTCAGGCCGGTGGGCAGGCGGGGAGCGTCCGCCCCCTCCACCTCGTTGAGCGGAATCGGGCGCTCCCCTGGCGTTCGCGCCTTGCGATCGCCGATACCGGCGGTGACCGCAGGCGCCACCTTCTCCTCCACGAAGGAGTTCCACTCACCACAGCCGGGGCAGCGTCCCAACCACTTGGGCGACTCCTGACCGCAGTGCTGACAAAAAAAGACCGTCCTGGCCCTGGCCACAAGGCTACACTCCATTGTTTCCCAGTTTGGGGGCCCCCATGCGTCGGCCCCCAGGAACCCCCATCACTTCCACCGTCGGGAACCCCGTTCCTGCCGTGGCGCGAAGAAAGGCGGAATGACGCAGAGCGCCATTCCGCCAATGTCTAGAGCCTGTACTGCTAGCCTTCCTTCTTCCCCGCCGCCACCGGAGTCTTGCCCTTCTTGGTGAAGGTCAGCTTACCGTCCCGGGCATCGACCAGGACCTGGTCGCCGAACTGGAAGTGGCCGCGAAGCATCTCCTCGGAAAGCTCATCCTCTACCTGGCGCTGGATCGCACGCCGCAGGGGCCGGGCGCCGAAGGTTGGGTCGTAACCCTTGTCCACCAGGATATCCTTGGCGGCGTCCGTCACCTCCAGGCTGAGGCCGGACTCCTCGAGCCGCTTGCCCAGCTTCTTCAGCTCCAGCGTGACGATGCGCATCAAGTCCTCACGGGTCAGCGGGTGGAAGACGATGATCTCATCCAACCGGTTGATGAACTCCGGCCGGAAGGTCTTCTTGACCTCGTCCATGACCTTCTGCTTCATGGACTCGTAGTCCATCATGTCCTTGGACGAGGCGGCGAAGCCCATCACGCCCTGGCGCTTGATCAGGTCGGCCCCGGCGTTGCTGGTCATGATGATGACTGTGTTCTTGAAGTCGACGGTGCGGCCCTTGGCTTCGGTCAGGCGGCCGTCGTCCAGCACCTGCAGCAGCGTGTTGAAGACCTCGGGGTGCGCCTTCTCGATCTCGTCCAGAACGATAACCGAGTAGGGCTTGCGCCGCACGGCCTCGGTCAGTTGGCCGCCCTCCTCGTAGCCGACGTACCCGGGGGGAGCACCGATGAGACGGGAGACTGTGTGGCGCTCCTGGTACTCGGACATGTCGATGCGGATCAGGGCGTCCTCATCGCCGAAGAGGGACTCGGCCAGGGCCCGGGCCAGCTCGGTCTTGCCGACGCCGGTGGGGCCGAGGAAGATGAAGCTGCCGATGGGCCGCTTCGGGTCCTTGAGGCCGGACCGGGCGCGCCGGATGGCGCGGGCGATGGCGGTCACCGCCTCGTCCTGCCCCACGTAGCGCTTGTGGAGTTGCTCCTCCAGGTTGAGCAGGCGGTCGGACTCCTCCATGGTCATCTGCTTGACCGGCACGCCCGTCCAGGAAGAGATGATGTGGGCGATGTCATCTTCGGTCACCACGGACTTGTCGGTGACCTTCTTCTTTTCCCACTCCGCCTTCTGGGCCTCCAGCTCCTCCTTGAGCTTCTGCTCCCGGTCGCGGAGGCGGGCCGCCTTTTCAAACTCCTGGCCCTGCACCGCGGCCTCCTTTTCCTTGCGGACCTCCTCCAGTTGGGACTCCAGCTTTTTCAGGTCCGGCGGAGCCACGTAGCTGCGCAACCGCACCCGGGAGGCGGCCTCATCGATCAGGTCCACGGCCTTGTCCGGCAGGAATCGGTCGCTGACGTAGCGGTCGGAGAGCCGAACGGCAACCTCTATGGCCTTGTCGGTGATCTCCACCCGGTGGTGAGCCTCGTAGCGGTCGCGCAGACCCTTGAGGATCTGAATGGCCTCCTCCACGTTCGGCTCCTCCACCATGATGGGCTGGAACCGGCGCTCCAGGGCGGCATCCTTCTCCACGTGCTTCCTGTACTCGTCCAGGGTGGTGGCGCCGATGGCCTGCAGCTCGCCGCGGGCCAGGGCCGGCTTCAGGATATTGGAGGCGTCGATGGCCCCCTCCGCCGCGCCGGCGCCGATAATGGTGTGAAGCTCGTCGATGAAGAGGATGATGTTGCCCGCGTTGCGGATCTCCTCCATGACCTTCTTGAGCCGCTCCTCAAACTCGCCGCGGTACTTGGAGCCGGCCACCACGGAGGCCAGGTCCAGGGAGACGACCCGGCGGTCCTTCAGGATCTCCGGCACCTTGCCGTCGACGATGCGCTGGGCCAACCCCTCGGCGATGGCCGTCTTGCCGACGCCGGGCTCGCCGATCAGCACCGGGTTGTTCTTGGTGCGGCGGGACAGGATTTGAATGACCCGCTCGATCTCCTTCTCCCGGCCGATAACCGGGTCCAGCTTGCCCTCGCCGGCCATGACCGTCAGGTCGCGACCGAAGGAGTCCAGGGCAGGAGTGGTGGACTTGGCCTGCTTGGCCTTGGCCATGGGGGCCTGGGGATGCACGTTGCCGCCCAGCAGGTAGATCACCTGATTGCGGACGCGGTCCAGCTCGGCGCCCAGATTCTGCAGGGCCTTGGCAGCCACGCCCTCCCCCTCGCGGATGAGGCCAAGGAGGATGTGCTCTGTGCCGACGTAGTTGTGGCCCAGCAGCCGGGCTTCCTCGATGGCCAGCTCCACCATGACCTTCTTGGCCCGGGGGGTGAAGCCGATGTCACCGTCTGTGGGCGTGGTGCCCTTGCCGATCATCTTCTCGACTTCGCTGCGAACCTGCTCCAGGCTGATGCCCAGCGACTGCAAGGCCTTGGCGGCGATGCCCTCGCCCTCCTTGATCAGACCCAGAAGCAGGTGTTCTGTGCCCACGTAATTGTAGTTGAGCCGGCGCGCTTCTTCCTGAGCCAGCACGATCACGCGCTGAGCCCGCTCCGTATAACGCCCAAACATGTCGTTCCTCCTCTCGAATCCCATCAACTCAAGGTCAGTCTTGGGGGTCACGCCGTCTGGCGCACCCCAAGTTTGGTACGGATCAGGGCGGCCCGCTGCAGGTCCCGCTCAAAGGGCGACAGCTCGCGGCCGGCGAGGCGCTGCAGGTAGGCGGGCCGGGTCATGATCAGCAGCTCATTGGCCGCCTTCAGCGGCACCTTTGTAAGGATGCCCATGTTAACGCCCAGACGCACATCCGACAGCAGGCGAATGGCCTCATCCGACGTCATGATGCGGGCGTTGGAGAGAATGCCCAGGGCCCGCGAGACCTTGTCCTCGACCTGGTCTCTGGCCTCCCGCAGCAGGGCTGCAGCAGCCTGGCGCTCATGGTCGATAATCTTGGCTACGACGGCGGAGAGGTGGTCGATGATCTCTCCCTCCGCCCGGCCCAGGGTAATCTGGTTGCTGATCTGAAAGATGTTGCCGATGGCCTCCGTTCCCTCACCGTACAGCCCCCGCACCGTCAGGCCAAGTTGGCCGACGCTGTTGAGAGCCCGCGCGGCCTGGTTGGTCAGGACCAGGGCGGGGAGGTGCATCATGACGGAGGCGCGCAAGCCCGTGCCCACATTGGTGGGACAGGCGGTCAGGTACCCCCGGGACTCGGAAAAGGCGAAGGTCATGGCCTGCTCCAGAGCGTCATCCACCCGGCTGGCCAGGGCCCAGGCCTCCTGCAACTGCAGGCCCGGCAGCAGGCACTGGATGCGGAGGTGGTCCTCCTCGTTGACCATGATGCTGACCTCTTCCGCCTGGGAGAGGATGACCGCCTTGTACTGCACATCCTTGGCCTGCGCCGGGCTGATGAGGTGTTCCTCCACCAGCACCTGGCGCTCCACCGGGGTGACCTCGGCCAGGGGCACGAAGCGGACCGTGCCCAGGAAGCCGAACTTGTTCAGTTCCAAGGCGGCCTTGCGCGTTGCCGCCAGGACCTCCGTCGCCTGCCTCTGGTCCAGCAGGTGCGGGAAGGGCACGCCCTCCAGGTTGCGGGCCAGCCTGACGCGCGAGGACAGCACGATGTCGGCCGAGGCCCCTGTTCCGTCCATCCATCGCGGCATGGCGGACGGCGTTGCGTCACTCATGGACCCGTCCTCCCTCCACTACTCCTGGCCCTTCTCCATGGCCTTGATCTGGTCCCGAAGCTTGGCCGCCAGTTCAAAGTCCTCGTGGGCGATGGCCGCCTGAAGTTGATTGCGAATAGACTGGACCTCCCGCTTCACCATGAGGCTGCGGGCCCCTCGCTTGGGCACCTTGCCCGTGTGAGTGCTGGCTCCGTGAACCCGGCGGATGATGGGTTCCAGTTGGTCCTCAAACTCTTCGTAGCAGTGACTGCACCCCAGCCGCCCCGTACGCGCGAACTCATCGTAGGTGGAGCCACAGACGCCGCAGACGACGTCCTTCTCCAAAGCGGGCTGCACCCCCGCCTCGCCGCCGTAGTTCAGCAGGCCGGCAAGCAACTGGTGAATAGAGAAGTCCGGTTCCATGCTGAACTGGATCTCACCCTTTTCCCGGGCGCACTGTTCACACAGGTGAAGCTCCGTCTTCTCGTTGTTGACGACCTTGGTCATGTGAAACGTGGCCGGACGCTTTTTGCACTCGTCGCACAGCACGGCCGACACCTCCTCGACCCTCACGGGTCCCGGACCAGTCTATTCCAATCGCAAGAGAGCCAGGAGCATGGCCCGCAGCAGGCTGGCGCGGAGGATGTCCCGGGCCGGCAGGTCCAGCGCCAGCACCTCCCGGTGCACGGCCGCCGTCATCAGGGCCGTTTCGCGGGGCGTCAGCAGACCGGCTTCCTGAAGGCGGGTGATATAGGCCAGGGCGACGTCCTGGCTCATGGCATCGCCCATCGCACGGTGGATGAGCTGGTGCAGTTCGTCACCTGCGTCCAGGTTCAGCCGGGAGATGCGGATGTACCCGCCGCCGCCGCGGCGGCTCTCCACAAGAAAGCCGCGCTCGGTGGTGAAGCGGGTCGCCAGCACGTAGTTGATCTGAGACGGTACACAATCAAACTTCTCGGCCAGCTCGGCTCTCTGCAGCTCCAGCACGCCGTCGGGGGCCTGCCTCACCAGGCTGAGAAGGTAGGCTTCGATGCGATCGGCCAGGTTGCGCATATCGCATCGCCTCCCGTATTTGACCTTTCCTGACCTTACTGGGGCCATTATACCATTGAGGAACCAATTTCATACAACGGGCACAAATGGGCAGTCCCGCGCTACTAGGCCCGCCTGGCTCCCGCTTTCGCGAGCAGTCTCTTTCGGAGATACGTTTTTGACCTTTTTTGACCTTCGGGGCAGGGACGTTTCCGGGGCACCGCCCGCCTAGAGGACCTGAAGCACCAGGCACTTCAGGTAGTGGGTTTCATCCACCCCCAGCAGGATGGGATGGTCCCGGCCCTGGGCCCTCTCCTCCAGCAGGCGGAGGGGGCGGTGCACGTCGCGGGCGGCGTCCTTCACCACCTCGCGGAAAAGGTCCGGCGTCATGTGGTAGGAGCAACTGCAGGTAACCAGGAACCCTCCTGGCGGCAGGAGCTTCATCGCGCGCAGGTTAATCTCCTTATAGCCGCGCGCGGCGCCCTCCAGGGCGGAATGGGACTTGGCAAAGGCCGGCGGGTCCAGCACGATGAGGTCGAATTGCTCGCGCTCCCGCTCCAGGCGCCTGAGTTCGTCGAAGACATTGACGGGACGGTACTCAATGCGCTCGTCCAGGCGGTTGAGGCGGGCGTTCTCCCGCGCCGCGTCCAGGGCCTCCGTGGAGATATCCAGGCCCACCACCTTTGAAGCTCCACCGGCGGCGGCGTGAAGGGCAAAGCCCCCAACGTGACAGAAGGCGTCCAGAACCCGCGGGGCTTCCAGGCGGGCAGCCAGGTCGCGAACGGCTGCCCGGTTCTCCCGCTGGTCCAGGAAGTAGCCGGTCTTCTGGCCGCTTTCCACGTCCGCCAGCAGATGCAGGCCGTTTTCGCAAATGCGGACGGAGCCCTGCACCTGACCCTTGATGACCCGCGCCACCCGCGGCAGGCCCTCCAGGTCCCGGACTGGGGCGTCATTGCGCTCGTAGATGACGGCCGGCCGGAGAAGCCCGTCCAGTTCGTCCACCACGGCTTCCTGCCAGCGGGCGATGCCCAGAGAGAGCGACTGGACCACCAGGTGGTCTGCGAACCGGTCCACAATCAGTCCGGGGAGCCCGTCCGCCTCGCTGTAGATGACGCGATAGGCTCCTTCCGGCTCAAGGGCGCCGCTGCCGCGCAGCACCAGTTGCCGGTACTCCCAGGCCCGGCGCACCCGGGCCCGAATGAAGGCCTCGTCCACCGTGTCCTCGGAACGCGTCAGAACCCGCACCAGGATCTGTGAGTTCGGGTTGATGAAGCCGCGTCCCAGGAACCGGCCGCGATGGTCCACCACGTCCACGAGGTCGCCCGGCTCGTAATGGCCGTTGACGCTCTCCACTTCATTGCCGTAGACCCAGGGATGTCCGGCGGCAACCCGATGCTGCCTGCCGCCGGCCAGATGTACCACCGCCATGGGCGACCTCCTCTGCAGGGAGCTTGGCCCCCTGGCACCATTTATTGTACCATGCTGGGTAGGACCGTCACGCAGGAGGGACACCGTGGCCTATCAACGCACCAAGAAGGTGGAGGAGCGCCTGGCTGCCCGCGAACTGGCCATCCTGGACGCGGCACGCCAGGTCTTCGCCGAACGCGGCTACCATGGCAGCGCCATGCGGGAAATCGCTTCCCGGGCCGGGGTGGCCACCGGCACCCTGTACCTGTATTTCGCCAACAAAGAGGCTCTGTACGTGGCCCTGCTGGAGCGGCTGACCAGCCTGGTCCTGCAGTCCATCGTCGCCGCCCGCTCCACCCGGAGCGGCGTGCTGAGCAAGCTGGAGGCGTCCATCACCGCGGCCATGATGGTCTTCGCCGAGAACGGGGACCTGGCCCGCATCGTCCTGGTTCAGGCGGCCGGTGCCGACCCTTCCTTCGAGGACCGCCTGTCCCAGGTCCACAGGGCCCTGGCTGACTTCGTCCGGAAGGACCTGGAAGAGGCCCTGGCCGCGGGCGTTCTTCCGGCTCTCGACTGCGAGGTCGCCGCGCTCGCCTGGGTAGGCACCTTCTACGAGGTGGTCATGTCCTGGCTGCGGGACGGCCGCCCCGATCCCCTACAGTCCAGTGTGCCCACCCTGGTGGCGTACAACCTGAGGGCCATCGGGGCGCGTACCTGAACAGGCGGCGCCGGGCCCAGACAGCACAGAACCCCCGCCGCGAGGCAGGGGTTCTTCGTCTGTAGCATCCAAGTCGGCTGGGTCCTAGTCTTCCTTCTCAGCCCGCTTCGGCCTGGCGGCGATGATCTTCTGCGCCTCCAGGGCGGGCACTTCCTCGTAGTGAGCGAACTGCATGGAGTAGGCGGCACGGCCCTGGGTGATGGAGCGCAGGTCCAGAGCGTAAGTGAACATCTCCGACTGAGGCACCATGGCCTTGACCACCTGATAGCGCCCGCTCGGCTCCATGCCCAGGATGCGGCCGCGTTTCTTGTTCAGGTCGCCGATGACGTCCCCCATGTACTGATCTGGCACCGTCACCTCCACCTGCACGATCGGCTCCAGCAGGACCGGCTTGGCCTCCATGAACGCCGCCTTGAATCCCACGTGGGCTGCGACCTTGAAGGCCATTTCCGAGCTGTCCACGCTGTGGTAGGAGCCGTCGTAGAGGATGACCTTGACGCCGGTGATGGGATAACCGGCCAGGATGCCCTCAGCCATGATCTCGCGGCAGCCCTTGTCGACCGCCGGCCGGAACTGGGTCGGCACGACACCGCCAAAGATCTTGTCGACGAACTCGTAGTCGCCGTTCGGCAGGGGCTGCAGCTCCAGCCAGCAGTCACCGTACTGACCGTGGCCGCCCGACTGCTTCTTGTGCTTGCCCTGCTTCTTGGCGGTACCGCGAATGGTCTCGCGGTAGGCCACCTTGGGACGGTCCAGCGTGGCGTCCACGCCGAACTTCCGCTTGAGCCGCTCGACGATGACATCCAGGTGCAGGTCGCCCATGCCCGAGATGACTGTCTGGTTGGTGGAGGTGTTCCTCTCCACGGTGAAGGTGGGGTCCTCCTCCATCAGGCGGTGCAGTGAGGTACCGATCTTGTCCTCGTCGCCCTTCGACTTGGGAACGATGGCCATGGTGTAGACCGGCCTGGGGAAGTCGATGGCGCCGTAAATGACGGGGGCGGACTCGGCCGAAAGCGTATCACCCGTTGCGGTCTCCTGCAGCTTGGTGACGGCGGCGATGTCCCCGGCATGAACCTCGGTGATGTTGGTCTGGGCCTTGCCCCTGGGGGTGAAGAGCTGGCCGAAGCGCTCCGACCGTCCCTTGGAGGCGTTGTAGAGGGTGTTGCCCTCCGCCTTGAAGACGCCGGAGTAGACGCGGAACACCGTAATCTTGCCGACAAACGGGTCGGCGGTGGTTTTGAAGACGAAGGCGCTGAACGGCTCGCTGTCCTTGCGCTGGCGCGTGATCTCCTTGCCGGTCTTGGCGTCCTTGCCGGTCACGTCGCCGACGTCTATGGGACTGGGCATCCAGTTGACGACAGCGTCCAGCAGGCACTGTACGCCGATGTTCCTGGTGGCCGAGCCGCACAACACCGGGTAGATCTTGCCGGTCCGGACGCCGGTCGCCAGGCCGCGGTAGATCTCCTCGTCGGTGAGGGACTCGCCCTCCAGGAACTTCATGGTCAGCTCGTCGTCGTTCTCGGCGGCTGCCTCTATAATGCGATCCCGCAGGCCCTTCGCCCTGTCGACCAGGTCCGCGGGAATTTCTGTCTCCTTCACCTGCCGGCCGGCGGCGTCGCCCGGGAGCCGGGCCTTCATCGCCAACAGGTCGACTACGCCCTTGAAGGACGCCTCGCTGCCGAGGGGCAAGGCCACAGGGACTACGGCCTTGCCGAAGGCTTCCTCCAATTCGGAGAGTACCCGGTCGAAGTTGGCGTTTTCGCGGTCCATCTTGTTGATAAACAAAAGGCGCGGCAAGTTGTGGGCGTCGGCAAAACGCCAGACGAGCTCCGTCCCGACTTCAACGCCGGAGACCGAGTCCACCACAACCACCGCACCATCGACCACCCGCAGGGCAGCCTTGACCTCGCCTACGAAGTCAAAGAAACCGGGGCAGTCCACCAGGTTGACCTTATGGTCCTTCCATTCCAGCGGGGCAATACCGGCACTCAGCGAGATCTGCCTCCTGATCTCGTCTGGGTCGAAGTCCATGACGGTGGTTCCGTCAACGGACTTCCCGAGGCGATCGGTGGCGCCGGCATCGAACAGCATGGCTTCCGCCAGCGAGGTCTTGCCGGCTCCACCGTGGGCTACAATGCCCAGGTTTCGCAACCTTTCGATCGGTACTGCTTTCATGAAGCTCTCCTCCTTGTGGAGTGCATTCAGAATGACGACCGAACGCCCGGTATTCATGTATGCGTAAGATTTCGCCCTTGGCCCTCAATCTCCTCCTCTCGGGCTCTGGCGGCCATTTCCGCCGCCTCGCGGGTTTTCAGTGGACAGTTTGTCTACTGAGCCAGGCCTTCCGGGCGGGTCGGCCCGTCCGCCGGCTCCAGGGCGTCTCCCGTGTAGACGTTGCCTGCATTCCAGAGCAGCCACCCTTTGACCCCCTGCTCATTCGCGGCCCTGATCTGGGCCCTGACCTCGGCCACCCCATACCGGTGGCGCAGGCTGAAGTCCTGGAGCCAGGGGCGCAGCTTGGAAACGGGCTGATCGCCGAGGCGGGCGATGCCGTCCTTCAAGGTATTGAGCACCGTCTCGTAGGGCGCCTGGTCGGGATCCTTCAGCCCGAAGGTATAAGGGGCGTAATGGGAGGGGTAGGCCATGGGCGACACGTAGTCGAGGGGTGGCAACACCTTTTCCCAGTACTGCCCGATTCCCTGGTCGTCATGAACGGACGGAATCAAGCCGAAGATGTCCGCCGAGACGAACACGTGGAAGGGCGCCAGTTGTTCCCGGGCATAGTCCAGGAAGGAGGCGATGACATCCGCCCGGATACGGCCGTCGTAAGCGGGGTAGACGATGTCCTTGACGTTGCCGTCCGAAGGAAAGCGCACATAGTCGAACTGAATTTCGCGGAACCCCTTCATGGCGGCTTCCCTGGCCACACTCACGGCATAGTCCCAGGACAGGCGGTTGTAGGGGTCCAGCCAGGCCGCTCCGGTTCGGTCGCGCCAGACCCCGCCGGCACTGTTGTGAACGGCCAGGTCGGGACGGTACGAGCCGTATCGGGGGTCCTTGAAAGTCACAATCCGGGCGATGGGGTAGATGTTGTGATCTTTGAGAGTGGCCAGCAGGCCGTCAAGGTCCGGAATCATGTTGGTATCCGCCTTGGCCGCCTTGACCTCGGGAAGCGACGACCGAAACGTAACCCAGCCGCTGTCGTCCTTGAGGTCGATGACCATGGCATTCAGCTCCGTCTTATCCACCAGGTCGACCAGTTCGTTGAGCCGCTTGCTGCCGGCCGTGTAGCCCGTCAGGTAGATGCCCTTAACGACAACGCGGGCCGGCGCAACGGCTTGTTCCGCTGCCTGCCAGCGCGTCTGCTGTTCGCCATACGACACGAAGACAGCCTGGTCGCCTGAAGGCGTGGCTGACGGAACGGCCGCCGTCACGCCGATGCCTCCTTGCCGCACAGCACCCACGGCGGCCAGGCTGACGACGACCGTAGCCAGAACGGCGGCTGCAACAGTCCTCTTGTTCAACGGATCTCCTCCCGCTGCCCGCGTTAAGACAGGCTCTCTGCCTTAATTGAAGCCGATGACGACGTCGTTGGCAATGGCAGGGGCAAGGTTTGGCTGCGGGGGACGTTGGAAACCGTCCGCCCCCCTCTTTCCCCTTCTTCGCCCCATGCAGTATGATAAAGGTGCCGCATCTGCGTCACTCTTTCTACTATTACGATGCGGCATGGTGCGGCAGACGCCCGATGTCTGAGGTTCGCAACCCTTTAGACGCACGGAGGGGGAAGCCCGATGCTACTCAGTGGAAAGAAAGTCATCGTCACCTCGGGAGCCACGCAGGAGCCGCTCGACAACGTGCGGTACCTGACCAACATCTCCCGCGGCAGCTTCGGCGCCATGATCGCCGATGAGGCCATGATTCAACAGGCAGAGGTTTATTACTTGTACGGCAAGGGCGCCGCCCGGCCCCACTTCGAACACTCGATGCGCCTGATCGAAGTGCGGACCACCGCCGACCTGTTGCGGGAAATGCACCGACTCCTGGTGGAGTTCGATGCCTCGGTGGTGATCCACGCCATGGCGGTCAGCGATTACATCGTGGAGAGCATGGAAGACCCCAACGGACGCCAGCTCAAGGGCGAGAAGATCGACGCCGACAAACCCCTGACCGTTCGGCTTCGTCCCAGCCCGAACATCATCCCGCGCATCAAAGAGTGGAAGCGTGACGCCTACCTGGTAGGCTTCGAGCTGGAACCGGTGGAAGCCGAATCCGAGCTGGTCGAAGTCGGCAAGCGGTCGCTGGCGAAGAATCACATGGACCTGGCGGTCGTACGCCGGCTGCACCGAATCAAGAAGGATGACCATGACGCAGTCTTCGTCAACACCCACGGCGATGTGCAGATCCACCACGGCAAGTCCGTCATCGCCAAGGAACTGATCCGCACGATCTACCAGGAAGTGAACCCCGGCGCCCGCATTGAGGGAGGCCCGGTCAGCGCCGGCGCCGAGTCCTAAGGCCGGGCGCCCTCCCCATCCGGCTCTTCCGGCCCGTCCCGACCTCAAGGAGGCAGCCCCCAGGGGCTGCCGTTTTCTTTGCCCTCAGGGCCCGTTCCTGACTTCAATAGATTTCAGCCCGCCGCGCCCCGAGGTCCAGCAGAGCGGAGGCTGCGTCGTCCGCCAGGTCCCTGGGAGCGCGCACGACCAGATTGATGCCTCCTGTTTCATCGGAGATGTCGCCCACGGTCATCTGCGAGTCCCATAGGCGGTTGGACAGTTGGGCCTCGATGTCCATGTTCTCCATGAAGTGGGCCTCCGAGACCCACTCCCGCCGGCGCAGCTCCTCAACGGCCTGACCGGCGTCTCGACGGGACATGAAGAAGGCGACGATGGTGCGGTCCAAGCGCTAACACCCCCTGGCCATTCTCTCCAATAGGGTATCCTCGCCAGCGGTGGAACATTCACCCAAAAAGGAGGAGGGACCCCATCCTGGGGTCCCTCCCGCTGGCCGCTGCTACTTGTTCAACTGGGTATACAGCGCGTCGCCGATGATGGGCCCGTAGAGCGCATCGCCGATGATCGGCCCATAGAGGGCGTCACCGATGATCGGCCCCTTGGTTGTGTTGCTCTTGGCCTTGGCCAGAGCCGGTGTCCCCGCCAACAGGACGGCAAGGACGGTGAAAAGGGCGAGCATCTTTTTCATACCTCTACCTCCTTTCGTACCTGATGTAGGGATTCAAAGGCGGTAACCAGCCGATGGTCCAGCGTGACGCCGGCCTGCTGCTGCAGCACTACCATGGCCTGGGTGTGCAGCAGGTTCTGTTCACGGCCAACTGTCAGGTGGTCATAGGCGTCCGCCAAAGCTATAATCCTCGCTAGTTCCGGGATATCGTCACCGATGAGGTGGTCGGGTTCGCCTGAGCCGTCTACATGTTCGTGGTGGTGGCGGATGGCTGCCAGGCAATCATCTGGCAGCAGGAACGCGTGCGCCACGCGCTCGCCCGTTTCGGGGTGGTGCTGGTCCCCGGCCACCTTGCCCACGTCGTGCAGACGGGCGGCATGGCCCAGTGAAGTGAGGCGCTGCGGTGCGAATTTGAGGAACCGCCCAATCACCAGGGCCAGTGAGGCCACGCGCTCCGAATGCCCACGCAGGGCTTCATCCACACTCTCGATGTCGTCCGTGGCGTCCAGCACGGCCGTCAGGTAGTTGAGCTGCCTCTCCTGCTCGCTCAATTCCGGCTGCCGCCGGGCCGGCCCGCTGAGGGCCAGGGCCTCGCGCGTGAGCTGATTGGCCTCGTCCCACTCTCGCGTGTAGCCCAGTTGCGCGAAGTATGCGGCGGCGCGATTGAGGTAGTTCAGCGCCGGTCCCTTGCGCTTTTCGGCCAGATTCACGGCGCCAAAGAGGAGGCTCAGTCGGGCCACTTCCGCCCGGTCGAGCAGCGACGCGTCGGCCAGCAATATGTCGAGGGCCTGGCTCCCGGCCGCCAGCGCGTCCGTGAGGCGGCCGCGCCGGAATTGCAGTCTTCCCAGTTCCGTGAAGTCGTGGGCCGCCCCAAGGTGGTCCAGGTTCCGCAGGTGCAGTTCCCGAGCCATGAGCAGTTGCTCTTCCGCAGCCTCCAGGTGACCCTCTTCAAGCTCGATGAGTCCCAGGTTGGTCAGGGCGTGCGCAAGAAGATCCGTTCTCCTGGCGCCCGCAAAACTGCGCCGAGCCTCGAGGGCGGCGGACCGGGCCTCGGTCCACTGCCGGTCAGCAATGGTGGCGGCACTGAGGGTGAGCTGAATGCGGCCAAGGAGCACGCCGTCGGTGACGTCCGCACAGGCGGCACGCGCCTTGACGGCCAGATCACGGGCCTTTGCCGCGTCGCCATTCGTGTAGGCAAGGTGAGCCAGATTGATCAAGATCTTAACGCGGTCCTCGCTCAGCACGCCTGGCTCGTCCTTGTAGCGACAT
The DNA here is from genome assembly GCA_937868875.1 of uncultured Bacillota bacterium. Classification (GTDB taxonomy): domain Bacteria; phylum Bacillota; class Sulfobacillia; order JAMDAP01; family JAMDAP01; genus JAMDAP01. The sequence goes on from CALMNP010000061.1 coordinate 30,985, forward strand.
GCCTCTTCGTAATAGGCGCGGGCGGTTGCGTAATCCTGCTGCGTCAAGGCCACAAGACCCAACGCGTTGCAGGCTCGAAGACGTTCCACCGGATGCTTCACGGTCAACTCATACCAGACGGTCCACTGTTCCCTGGCTGCTACGGGAAGGCTCCGTTTGAGCAGGACGGCCCCTGCTTCTCTTGCCAGATCCGACGGTGCCTTCACGGGTCGCCCTCCTCCCAAACGAAAACCTGCCGCCGGTTGCCCGGCGGCAGGAGGATAAGTAAACCCCGCGTCCGTGGCAACCAGGCAATCTTGGTCGGTGATACCGACTGTAGACCCTTGGCTTTGCGCCGCCATCTTTCGAATGGCTTAGCCGTTTCAGGAATATAAAATTGCGGCTTTCAGTTATTCGCCGTCCCTTTGGAAACTCCTTCTTCCGATAGGAGGGAAGATGAAAAAGACCACCGAT
>CALMNP010000062.1 GCA_937868875.1 uncultured Bacillota bacterium
CTTCAAGAGGCGCCCAGGTACTGACGAAGCTGCCCCAGGGCGCGCCGCTCCAGACGCGAGACGTGGACCTGGGAGACGCCCAGGCGGTCGCTCACCTGGGTCTGACTGAGGTCATGGAAGAAGCGAAGCCGGAGAATCTCACGCTCGCGGGGATCCAGCCTGTCCATGGCCTGGCGGACGGCCAGGTGCTCGAACCAGGGGCCCTCGCCCTCGGTCCTGGGCGCATCGGAGAGGCTGTCCAGCAAGAACACCGGGTCGCCGTCGCCCTGGTGGATGACCTCGTGGATGGAGGCCGGCGCCACGGCGCTGTCCAGGGCCTCCAGCAGTCGCTCCACATCTACGCCCAGGGCCGCCGCCACTTCGGCCGGGGTGGGGTCGCGCCCCAGGGCCTGGGCCAAGTCCTCCTGCTTGCGGCGGCCCTCCCGGGCCAGGTGCTTGAGGTCGCGGCTGACCTTGACCGGGCCGGTGTCTCGCAGGTAGCGTCGAACTTCGCCGATGATCAGCGGCACCGCGTAGGTGGAGAACTGCAGCCCCAGGGACAGGTCGAAGCGGTCCACCGCCTTCAGCAGTCCCAGGCAGCCGATTTGAAAGAGGTCATCGGCGTCCTGGCCGCTGTTGAGGAAGCGGCCCACGATGCTTCGCACCAGGCGCAGGTTGGCTTCCACCACCCGCTCCCTGGCCTCACGGTCTCCCGCCTGCGCTCTGGCCAGCATCTCCAGCAACGGCTGCCCCCGGGTCTCCGCCCCGGGCAGGTCGGTGGGATGGGCTTGTTCCATGGTCTACCCGCCGCTCCGGGCGGAGCCCTCCTCGGCCGCCGCCTGGGGCTGCTGCCCGGCCTGGCAGCGCTTGCGCATGGTGACGGTGGTGCCCTGGCCGGGCCGCGACTCCACCTCCAACTGGTCCATGAAGGAGTCCATGAAAACGAAGCCGAGGCCCATCCGCTCCGGGTCCGTGGAGAAGGACGGCTGCCGGGCCTGGGCCACGTCGGCGATGCCCTTGCCGCTGTCCCGCACCCGGATCATCAGCTCCCGCCCGTCGTGCTCGGCGGTGACCACCACCGGTCCCGGCCCCTCCGGGTAGGCGTGCACCACCGAGTTGGTGACGGCCTCAGACACGGCCACCTTGATCTCGTCCAGCTCCGCCAGCGTGAAGTTCAGCTGGCTGGCGAAACTGCCCAGGGCCAGGCGCGCCACGCCCACGTTCTCCGGAACCGCTGGAATCTCCAGTTGCATGGTGTTGCGAACCTCCACCCGTCCCCCTCCTCAGGATGCCGCCAGGGCCTGGTGTTCCGTTTCGTAGTGGGCGATGATGCGCAGGAGCCCGGACAGTTCCAGGATGGGCAGGACGGCGGCGCCGGCGCCCACCAGAATGACGCGGCCCTGCTGCTGGCTCATGCGCCGGTAGCGGCCGAGGATGGCCCCCAGTCCGGAGCTGTCGATGAAGCTGACCTGGCTCAGGTTCAGCAGGAGCGTGCGCGCCCCCGACTGGTCTAGCGCCTTCTCCACCTCGCGGCGGAATTCCTCCGCCGCCACCAGGTCCAGTTCGCCCTGCAGGCGCACCACCAGGGTTCGTCCGGTCAGATGCTGCTCGATGGCCACAGCGGTCCCTCCCTTGGCAACCTCGGCCAAGGGGTTTCGACCTCCAGCCTGGGATTTCCTGCCAAAGCAAAACCCGCCGGTCTGTGCCCGGCGGGTCGTCTGATGAAACTGGCCCAGGGAACGCGCTACAAGCGGATCAGGCGGGTGAACGTCATCCAGAGGGTGCGCAGCAGCGTGGCGCGCGGGACCTCCTGCGCGGCCACGAGGGGCGTGCGGGCCAGTTCCTTGCCGTCCAGGGTGACCACCAGGTCACCCACCCGGCCGCCTTTGTCCAGGGGGGCCTGAACGCTGGGCGGCAGGACCACCTGGGTCTTGACCTTCTTCTCCTGCCCTTTGCGCACGGCCACGCCGAAGTCCTGGGGCACCGTGGCCACCACCCGATCAAGGGTGCCTCGCACCACGCGCACCGGCTGGCCGACCGGCTCCCCCGCCTTGACCAGCGGTACAGAAGTGTAGGAGGCAAAGCCGAGGTTCAGGAGTTTGGTGATCTCAGTCTGGCGGACGGTCGGGGTCGGCGCGGCCATGATGACGGCGATGAAGCGCGAGGCGCCGCGCCTGGCCGTGGCGACGATGCAGTACTTGGCCGTGTCGGTCATGCCCGTCTTGAGGCCATCCGCACCGTCGTAGAAGCGCACCAGGCGGTTGCGGTTGGTCAGGCGGACGGGCTTGCCGCGGTTGCCCAGGTTCACCGTGGTGTCATAGACGGCGGTCAGCTTCAGCAGCTCCGGGTGACGGACGGCGGCCTGGGACAGCAGGGCCAGGTCATAGGCGCTGGTGTAGTGGCCTTCCTGGTCGAGCCCGTGCGGGTTGGCGAAGTGGGTGTCCTTCATCCCCAGCTCCTGGGCCCGCCGGTTCATCAGTTCGACAAAGCCCTCGGCGCTGCCGCCGACGTATTCACCCAGGGCCTGGGAGGCGTCATTGGCGGAGGCAACGGCCACGGCCTGCAGCAGGTCGGATACCTTCATGCGCTCGCCCGTCTCCAGCCAGATCTGCGTGCCGCCCAGAGAAGCCGCCTCGGGGCTGGTCACCACTTCATCGGTGAGTTTGATCCGCCCCTGCTCGATGGCCTCGAAGGCCAGAAGCAGGGTCATCACCTTGGTGACGCTGGCGGGAGGGCGCTTTTCGTGCGAGTTCTTCTCAAAGAGCACCTGGCCCGAGGTGGCCTCGACCAGTATGGCGGACGGTGATTCCAGGGTCAGGGCGGGGGCCGGCGGCGGCGCCGCAGGGGTGCCGCCGGTGGCTGCGGCCGCTTGCAGGGGAACGGAGGCCAACAGGGAGGCGGCGACCACCAGAAGCCCAATGATGCGGACTGGACGGGAAAGCAAGCAAATCCCTCCTCAGGCATATCGTGCCCCGGGAGGGATTGTGGAATGCGGCCTCGGAACCGGCTCATGCGGCAAGCCTCGGACGGCCTCGGCTAGGATGCCGTCAGGTCGCGGACGCCGTCCGTGGTTACCAGAGCCCGCAGCAATTGCGGGGCCGTTATAGCCTCCGGGCCAATTCGATAGGCGCGGCGGATCCGTTCGGCGGCCTGCTCTGCGGACTGCTGGTTGCGAGCGATCACCGTCGCCAGGGGATGGGATGCGTCAACAAGGTCGCCCACCTTGGCCCGGACCAGGATGCCCACGCCGGGGTCGATGGGGTCGCTCTTGGCGGCCCGGCCGGCACCCAGGGTCATGGCGGCCAGGCCGACGGCCTCGGCGTC
>CALMNP010000063.1 GCA_937868875.1 uncultured Bacillota bacterium
GGACGCCGGCTGTTGTATGCTCAGTTTGCTTTAGTCCAGTATTTAGATAAAGGGATGTCGCAAATGATACAGCCGCGTGGCGCGGTGGCCGCCTTGAAGCCTTACGTTCCGGGAAAACCGCTGCAGGAGGTGCGCCGGGAGCTGGGCCTCACCGACGTGGTCAAACTGGCGTCCAACGAGAACCCGCTGGGGCCCTCACCCCTGGCCCTGGAGGCGATGCGACGCGCCTTGAACGACACCGCTCTCTATCCGGACAGCGCCAACCGCGACCTGCAGGGCCTGCTGGCCGAGCGCCTCGGCCTCGGGTTCGACCAGGTTCTGGTGGGCAACGGCTCGGACGAGCTTTTCCGCCTGGTGGCCGAGGCCTACCTGGAGCCCGGATGGGAGGCCGTCGTGCCGGTTCCGTCCTTCTCCGTGTATGAGTCCGTCATCCGCCTGGCCGGGGCCAGCCCTGTGCCTGTGCCCCTAAGGCACGGCGCGCCCGACCTGGATGCGACCTTGGCCGCCATCGGCCCGCGAACGCGGGTGGTGTTCCTCTGCAGCCCCAACAACCCCACCGGCGGGATTCTGACCGGGCAGGAACTGCAGCGCTTCTTCGACCGTCTGCCGGCCGGGGTTTTGGTGGTGCTGGACGAGGCCTACGGCGACTATGCAGAAGACCCGGCCTACCCCGACTCGCTGCCGTGGTTGCGGGAGGGGCGCCCCCTGGTGGTGACGCGCACCTTCTCCAAGCTCTACGGCCTGGCCGGCGTACGCCTGGGGTTCGGCCTGGGACCCGCCGCCGTTTTGGCTCCGCTGCGCCTGATTCGAGACCCCTTCAGTGTGAACACGCTGGCCCAGGCAGCGGGACCGGCCGCCCTGGACGACCAAGGCCACCGCCGGCGCAGCCTGGCCATGAACGCCGCCGGCAAAGCCCTGCTGTACGGCGAACTTAGCCGCCTCGGCCTTGCCTTTGAGCCCACCCAGGCGAACTTCATCCTCGTTCACCTGCCGGTTCCGGCCAGGGGCCTGTTCGACAGGCTTCTCCGCCGCGGTGTGATCGTCCGGCCCACGGACTCCTTCGGCCTGCCCCGCTCCATTCGCGTGACCATCGGCACGGAGCCTCAAATGGAGCGATTTCTGACGGCGTTCGAGGCTGTCCTGAAGGAAGGCCCAGGCGCGGGTTAAGGCGGATTTTGTCGGGTAATCCAGGCGGTTTTCTGCAGGAGCCGTCAGCAAGGGTCGCGAACACTGCCCGGTGTCCACACCAAATCCCGGGGGTGCGGCGTGAACGGCAAAAAGGATGATACGGCCCAGCTTCAGGCGGAACTGTCTGCGGCGCGTGAGGCCTTGGCGGAGGCCAACCGTCGTCTCCTGGAGCAGGAGCGGCTGGCCCGGCGCAAGTCGCGCCAGCGCGACGCTCTGCTGGACATCGCCGGCATGGCGTCCAGTGGCCGGCCGGTGGAGGAGACCCTGGAGACGCTGGTGCGGCATGCCGGCGAGCTGCTGCAGGCGGAGGGGGCCGCGTTCGGCAGCCTTGTCCCCGGGGGTGACGAGATTGAGGTTGTTGGCGTCTGGGGCGAGTCAACCCCGTTCCGAGGAGAGCGCCTGCAGCTGGCCGGCAGTTGGACCCATGAGGTTATGCATACCGGCCAGTACGTGCTGTTTGACAGCCGCCGGCCTGACGCCCGGGCCAGTTCTGCTATTATTCAGCACTACCGTCTCCGCAGCGCCGTTGTCGTGCCGTTCCGCATCAAGGGCCAAATTGCCGGAATCCTGACGGTCAACAATCACTCCCCAGACAGCCCGGCCTTTCAGCACGAGGACGTGGCCTACCTGGAGGCCTTTGCCCACCAGGCAGGGCTGGTGGTGTCGGAGGGGCAGGCGCACCGGGAACTGGAGCGCCGCGTTCAGCAGCTATCCACTCTGAGCGAATTGGGCCTCTCGCTGTTTCAGGCGGACGGCCCGGAGCGGCTGATGGACCTGACCCTGGACCGCGTCACCAAGGCCCTGGACGTTTCCATCTGCCACATCGTCGAGGTGGACTGGCAGGCTGGGGTCTTTCGCAAGGTGTGCAGCCGGGGCAACGGCACCGCGCCGCTGGGCGCCGACCACCCGGTGACGGAGGAGACCGCTACCGGCAAGGCCATCCT
>CALMNP010000064.1 GCA_937868875.1 uncultured Bacillota bacterium
TGGGTGTCGTGGTTGTAGCTGTCCAGGTCGAGCCGGGAGGTGCGCAGGTACAGCTCGTACGCCTTTTCCCTGTACCCCAGCTCACAGGCCAGGATGCTGTGGACACAGGGCGACAGAGACGACTCGTGGACCGTCATCGGTTCGTAAAAATCGAAGTTGCGCTTCTTGGTCGCCAGGTCATACCGGTCGCCCAGGAAGTACAGGCCCTGGAGAACGTCGGCTTGCTTCAAGAAGCAGGAGCGCAGGATGCGGTCCCAGGACCAGTGCTGATTGAGCGGCCGGTGCTTCGGGTCCAGATCCCCGGCGGGAATGAGTTCCTTGTCCAGATAGCCGTCCTGCTGGAGAAAGACCTGACGTTCCGCGTCATAGGGGTAGTACATCCTGGCCATGATATCCCGCCACCGGGCGATCTCGGACTCCTGAAGCCGCAACTTGCGCTCCAGGTCCCGGCACCGGCCGGGGTCCGTGGTCCTCACCCGGTCCAGAACCTCGAGCGTGTACTCCAGGGTCCAGGCGGCCATGCGGTTGGTGTACCAGTTGTTGTTGACGTTGTTCTCGTACTCGTTGGGGCCGGTGACCCCCAGCATGACGTAGCCCTTGGCCGCAATGAAGTGCACCCGCTCCTCCCAGAAGCGGGAGATCTCCACCAGCACTTCCAGGCCGTATTCCGCCAGGTAGGCCTCGTCGCCTGTATACTCCACGTAGTCGTAAATGGCATGGGCGATGGCGCCGTTGCGGTGGATCTCCTCAAAGGTGATCTCCCACTCGTTGTGGCACTCCTCGCCGTTCATGGTCACCATGGGGTAGAGGGCGCCCTTGGTGAAGCCGAGCTTGCGGGCGTTCTCCCTCGCCTTCTCCAGGTGTTTGTAGCGGTAGAGCAGCAGGTTGCGGGGGATGTGCTGCTCCGCCGTGCTCAAATAGAACGGCAGGCAGTAGGCCTCGGTGTCCCAGTAGGTGCTGCCGCCGTACTTCTCGCCGGTGAAGCCCTTGGGGCCGATGTTGAGCCGCTCGTCCTGCCCCGTGTAGGTCTGGTTGAGCTGGAAGATGCAGAAGCGGATGGCCTGCTGGGCCGCCACGTCGCCCTCAATGACGATGTCGCTCCCCTGCCACTTCTGGGCCCAGGCCTGGGCC
>CALMNP010000065.1 GCA_937868875.1 uncultured Bacillota bacterium
CGTTGGATTTCATAGGGGTCGCAGATACTACCCATACGGCGGGTTTCTCTCAGGGATGAGAGGAGTCGCCTTCCACCCACGCCGCCCCGCTGGCTTGCTCCCCCACAAGGTGGGTGTTAGAGTGGGTGGGAGGGTGAGGAGGCTGGAGACTTGAAGGCGGAACTTGTTTTCGTCGGCACTGAGCTGCTGCTGGGACAGATTCTGAACACCAATGCGCAATACATCAGCCGCAGGCTGGCCGACCTGGGCGTGGACAACTACTACCAGACCGTTGTAGGCGATAACTGGGAACGCCTGGCCGAGGTGCTGCGGCAGGCTCTGGGCCGGGCCGATCTCGTCATTACCTCGGGGGGCCTCGGACCCACCCTGGACGATATCACCAAGGAAGTGGCGGCTGAGGTGCTGGGGATTCCGCTGGAACTGCACCAGCCCTCCCTGGAGCACGTTGAGGGTTTCTTCCGCCGCCGTGGCCGCGAGATGACGGAGAACAACCGCAAGCAGGCCCTGATGCCGAAGGGTGCCCGGGTACTGCCCAATCCCCCGGGCACGGCGCCGGGGATGATCGCGGAGCGGGACGGGAAGGCCATCGCCGTGCTGCCCGGGCCGCCCAACGAGATGCAGCCCATGTTTGAGTCCGGCGTGGTTCCGTACATCCTGGAGAAGACCGGCGCCCGTCCGGTGACACTGGTGACCAAGACGCTGCGCTTCAGCGGCATCGGCGAGTCGGCCCTGGAATCAAAACTCCGCGATCTCATGGAGAAACAGATCGACCCGACCGTGGCACCCTATGCAAAGTTGGGCGAGGTTCACCTGCGCCTGGCGACCAAGGCCGCCACGCGCGAGGAGGGGCTGCGCCGGCTGGAGCCCCTGGAGGCTGAGATCAAGGCGCGCGCCGGGCGCTACCTTTACGGCTATGACGAGGAGCCCCTGGAGGGCGCCGTCGGCCGGCTGTTGCGGGAGAAGGGCCAGACGCTGGCTGTGGCCGAATCCTGCAGCGGCGGCATCCTGGCCAAGCGCCTGACCGACCTGCCCGGCAGTTCCGACTACTTCCTGCTGGGCGCTGTGACCTACGCCAATGAGGCGAAGCAGGCCCTGCTGGGCGTGACGGAGGAGATGCTGAGCGAGCACGGGGCGGTCAGCGAGCCCGTGGCGCGGGCCATGGCTGAAGGGGTGCGCCGGATGAGTGGATCGGACTGGTCGCTGTCCGTCACCGGCATCGCCGGCCCGGGTGGCGGCACGCCCACCAAGCCTGTGGGGACGGTCTGGTTCGGCCTGTCCGGCCCGGACGGCACGAAGGCCTGGACCGAACAGCTCTGGGGAAGCCGCGACGACATTCGCCGCCGCAGCGCCCAGGTGGCTCTGACCCGGCTCTGGCAGAGGCTCCGCGGCGAGGAGCCGGGGGCCTGAGCCAACTTTTGCTTCCCATTCCCGACAGGATATTGCTATAATGGTCCCTATGAAAAGTACGGGAAGGTCGTTGTCTATGGAACAAGAAACCGCTGCCCAGGCCACATTTGAGGCCCTGGGATTGTCCGAACCCATTCTTAAAGCCCTGGGGGATATGGGCTTTGAAGAGCCGTCCCCCATCCAATTGCGGACCATTCCGCTGCTTCTGGAGGGCCATGACGTCATCGGCCAGGCCCAGACCGGCACCGGCAAGACGGCGGCTTTCGGGGTTCCCATGTTGGAACATCTGGAGCCCCGTCCGCGCACCGTTCAGGCCCTGGTGATGACGCCCACCCGCGAACTGGCCGTGCAGGTGGCGGAAGAGCTGACCCGCATCGGCAAGTACAAGCGCGTCAAGACGGTGCCCATTTACGGTGGACAGTCGATCGACCGGCAGATCCGCGCCCTTCGCTTCGGCGTGGATATCGTCATCGGCACGCCGGGGCGCATCATCGATCACATCAAGCGCGGCACCCTGCACCTGGATCAGATCAAGACCATGGTGCTGGACGAGGCCGACGAGATGCTGGACATGGGGTTCGTCGAGGATATTGAATTCATCCTCTCGGCCACGCCGCCGGACCGGCAGACCCTGCTGTTCTCGGCCACCATGCCAGACCCCATCGCCCGCCTGGCCAAGCGCTACATGCGGGACCCCAAGGTGGTCACGGTCAACCGTGAGCAGCTTACCGTTCCCCAGACCGAGCAGTATTTCTATGAGGTCCGCGGGGACAAGGTGGAGGCCATCTCGCGCGTGGTGGACATGGAGGAGATCGCGCGGGCCATCATCTTCTGCCGCACCAAGAAGGGCGTCGACGAGCTGACCGAGTCGCTGCAGGCCCGGGGCTACCTGGCCGAGGGCATTCACGGCGACCTCAACCAGCCGCAGCGGGACCGGGTCATGGCTCGCTTCCGCGAGGGGCAGGTGGAACTGCTCATCGCCACCGACGTGGCCGCGCGCGGGCTGGACATCTCCGACGTCACGCACGTCATCAACTACGACATTCCGCAGGACCCGGAGTCCTACGTGCACCGCATCGGCCGCACCGGCCGGGCCGGCCGCACGGGCGTGGCCCTGACCTTCATCCACCCCCGCGAGTTCACCCAGCTCCGGCTGATCGAACGGCAGATTCGCCTGCGGGTGCGCCGCCGCGACCTGCCTTCGGCCACGGATATCGTGGAGAAGCAGCGCGAATTACTGCGCGACAAGCTGGTGCAGGTGGTGGAGACGGGCAACCTGGGCGAGTACCGGAGAATGGTGGACGAGATGGCCGAGGACCTCGACCCGGTTGAACTGGCGGCTGCGGCTCTCAAACTCCACCTGGAAGGCGAACGCGCCGCTCTGCGCAACCCGGCCGAGGACGAGTTTGGCGACACCGGCGCCGAGCCCGGTATGGTCCGCCTCTTCGTCAACGTGGGCCGGGCCCAGGGCATCACCCCGGCGGACATCGTCCGCAGCTTTGCTCAGGGTTCGGACATCCCCGGGAGCCTCATCGGCAAGATCGACATCTATGATCGGTTCACCTTTGTGGAGGTGCCCAAGGACGTAGCCGCCCGGGTGATGGAGTCCATGAAGGACAGCTCCATCAAGGGCCTGTCCATCAACCTCGAACTGGCGCGCCGCCGCTAGGTTTAGGCCGCACCGCCGTGCCTCCCGAACAGGGGGGCACATTTGTTTGGTTGCCAGCAGGAAGAGCCCCGGCGTCGGTCGAAGTCAGTAGGTGAAGGTGGACGGCATGGGAAGCCTTCGCTGCTCTAGCGGCCCGGAGCGTCCGGGTCCGGGTTAGGACACCTTGTGACGAAATCGGGCGGGGGATGGCTTGTCCTCTGTCGAGGCGGATGGTAAGCTGTAAGTAATTGGAAGGAGGAGTTGCATGGCCCTGGAGAAAGAAAAGGCCCTCGAGATGGCCCTGGCCCAGATTGAGAAGCAGTTCGGCCGCGGGTCGATCATGCGCCTGGGCGAGGCGGTCAATCTGGGGGTCGAGGTGATTCCGACCGGAGCCATCGCGCTGGACATTGCGCTGGGTGTGGGCGGCGTTCCCCGCGGACGTGTGATTGAGATCTACGGCCCGGAGTCCGCCGGCAAGACAACCTTTGCCCTGCATATCATCGCCGAAGCCCAGAAGCTGGGCGGCACGGCGGCCTTCATCGATGCGGAGCATGCCCTTGACCCCACCTATGCCCGCAAACTCGGCGTCAACGTGGACGACCTGCTGATCTCCCAGCCGGACACCGGCGAGCAGGCCCTGGAGATCGCCGAGGCCCTGGTGCGCTCCGGCGCGGTTGATGTCGTCGTCGTTGACTCCGTGGCCGCCCTGGTGCCCAAGGCTGAGATCGAAGGCGAGATGGGCGACGCGCACGTCGGCCTCCAGGCCCGCCTCATGTCCCAGGCCCTGCGCAAGCTGACGGGCGTCATCAGCAAGTCCAAGACCTGCGCCATCTTCATCAACCAGCTGCGTGAGAAGGTCGGCGTCATGTTCGGCAACCCCGAGGTCACCCCCGGCGGCCGGGCGCTCAAGTTCTATGCCTCGGTGCGCCTGGAGGTGCGCCGCGCCGAAACCCTCAAGCAGGGCAACGACATGGTGGGCATCCGGGCCAAGGTCAAGGTGGTCAAGAACAAGGTGGCGCCGCCGTTCAAGCAGGCGGAGGTCGACATCATGTACGCCGAGGGCATTTCCCGTGAGGGCAGCCTTATCGACGTGGCGGTGGAGGCCGGCATCATCCAGAAGTCCGGCGCCTGGTTCTCCTACGGCGACCAGCGTCTGGGCCAGGGCCGCGAGAACGTCCGGGATTTCCTCAAGCAGAACCCGGCGGTGGCCCAGGAGGTCGAGCAGAAGATCCGTGAATCCCTGGCCCTGGGTCAGGTGAAGCTGACGTCGGGCGGCAGCGCGGACAGCGAGTAATCCCACAACCCCCGGGCCACACACCGGGGGTTGCTGTTTTGAGGTGACCAGTTTGCCTCGCATCACTAGCATCCGGCAGTTGAGGGGACGGTCCGGCCGCTGCGAGGTGGCCCTGGACGACGGCGGCAGCCTCAAGCTGCTCCCGGAGGTTGTGCTGCGCCTGGGCCTCCGCCAGGGGCAGGAGGTGGACCAGGCCGCCATCCTGGCCGCGGCCGAACTGGAGGAGACCGTCCGGGCGCGCGAGTACGCCCTTGATTTGCTGAGCCGCTCAGCCAAGTCCGAGAAGCAAATCCGTGACAAGCTGCGGCAGCGCGGGGTCCCCCCGGCCGTGGCCGAGAGTATCCTGGAGGGGCTGCTGCGGTCCGGCCTGCTCAACGATGCCGCTTACTCCCGCAGCTACGTCTCCAGCCGGCTGGCCGACCGGCCCATGGGGCGACGCGCTCTCATGCAGGAACTGGCCCAGCGGGGCGTTGACCGAGAGACGGCCCAGGGGGCCCTGGAGGCGGGCCTGGCCGGCCGCAGCGAGGAAGAACTGGCCCTGGAAGCGGCGGAGGCGCGATGGCCCAGGCTGGCGCGGCTGCCGCGCGAGGACGCTCTCCGCAAGCTCCTGGGGTACCTGGCACGCCGCGGGTTCTCCCAGGGGGTCTGCTGGCGCGTGGCGCGCCGGGTGGCAGACAAGCAGGACCTGGCCGGCGGGGACGACGATGCGGTTTGGCCCGACGACCCGCTGGTCGATGACGACCCCGGCGACTTGCCGACAGGCGAGTAAGTTGGCACGAGCGGGAATAGCGCGCCTTCGTCATTATCCTTGACAGAAAAAACTAACAGTGAATATAATCTAGCTTAGGGCTTTTGTACTTGGTCTTCCGTCACCGGAAGTTGCCATAGACTGGGCGGTGTCAATCCTCGCTGGCATTCATGCGAGATGGCAGCGGTTCAACGCTTCAATACCCTTCTTTGGACAACGGACATGACGGGCGGAAGAGCGTACAAAAGCCGAGGTTCCTCGGCTTTTCTCTTTTGCCTTTGACGTAACGTGAAAAACCTTCGAAGGAGGAGGTGAGGGTTCTGCTAGCTTATATCCTGACCGGAGTGGTTGCGCTGATACTCGGTTCGGGTGTCGGCTACGTCCTGCGCCGGGCCACGGCCGAGCGCGGCATCGCTGCCGCCGAATCCCAGGCCCAGCGGATTGTTGAGCAGGCGGCCCGGGAAGCCGAGGCCAAGCGCAAGGAAGCCACCCTGGAAGCCAAAGAAGAAGTACACCGCATGCGGTCCGAACTGGATCGGGAGACGCGCGAACGCCGGGCTGAACTGCAGCGCGCGGAGCGCCGCCTGGTGCAGAAGGAAGAGCAGTTGGACCGCAAGGTGGAGAGCCTGGAGAAGAAGGAAGAGGGCGTCGCCCGCAAGGAGCGCGACCTGGAGCGGCTCCAGCAGCAGTTGGAAGCCAAGATGGCGGAGCAGGTGACCGAGCTGGAGCGCATCTCCGGCATGAGCACCGACGAGGCCCGCCGGGTCCTGCTGGCCAACGTGGAGCAGGAAGCCCGCCAGGACGCCGCCGCCCTGATCCGCCAGATCGAGGCGGAAGCCAAAGAAGAGGCCGAGAAGAAAGCCCGCGAAATCATCGTGACTGCCATCCAGCGCTTCGCGGCCGACCACTCGGCTGAGACCACCGTGTCCGTGGTCAATCTGCCCAACGACGAGATGAAGGGCCGGATCATCGGCCGCGAGGGCCGCAACATCCGGACTCTCGAGACCCTTACCGGCATCGACGTCATCATCGACGACACGCCGGAAGCGGTGATTCTGTCGGGCTTCGACCCGGTTCGCCGTGAGGTGGCCAAGGTGGCCCTGCAGAAGCTGATCGTCGACGGCCGCATCCACCCGGCTCGCATTGAGGAAATGGTGGAGAAGGCTCAGAAGGAGATCGAGCAGCGCATCCGGGAGGAGGGCGAGGCGGCCACCCTGGAGGTGGGCGTCACCGGCCTGCACCCCGAGCTGATCAAGCTCCTGGGCCGTCTCAGATACCGCACCAGCTACGGGCAGAACGTGCTCAAGCACTCGGTGGAGGTCTCCCACCTGGCCGGCCTCATGGCGGCGGAACTGGGCGTGGACGTGGACGTGGCCAAGCGCGCCGGCCTGCTGCATGACATCGGCAAGGCGGTGGACCACGAGATCGAGGGGCCGCACGTGGAAATCGGGCGGAACCTGCTGCGCAAGTACAAGGAGTCGCCCGAGGTCATCCACGCCATGGAGACCCACCACGGCGACTACGAGCCGCACAGCATCGAGGCCATGCTGGTGACCGCTGCGGACGCCGTTTCGGCGGCGCGGCCCGGGGCCCGCATGGAGACCCTGGAGACCTACATTAAGCGGCTGCAGAAGCTGGAGGAAATCACCGAAAGCTTCGAGGGCGTGGAGAAGTCCTACGCCATCCAGGCCGGCCGCGAGATCCGGGTCATGGTCAAGCCGGAGAAGATCGACGACTACGCGGCGATCCGGCTGGTCAAGGAGATCAGCAAGAAGATCGAGAACGACCTGGAGTACCCCGGCCAGATCAAGGTCGTGGTCATCCGGGAGACCCGCGCCGTGGAGTACGCCAAGTAGCAACCAGCAACCGACAGACAGGGCCGCCGGGAGACCGGCGGCC
>CALMNP010000066.1 GCA_937868875.1 uncultured Bacillota bacterium
CTGCACATTCGACTTCCCTGATTCAAGCTTAGCGATATAGGACTGAGGGCGCCCTACCTTCAATGCAAACTCACTTTGCGAAAGCCCGTGGCGAACCCTGAGGCCGACAATAGCGCGAGCCACCTCGGCAAAAGGCACTTCACGGCGGTATGCCTCTCGGAGTTCTATGTCAGCGTCCCATTCCTGTTCGACGTCCTCGAGTCGCCGGAACGAAATCCGTTTAGCCGCCTTTTGCCCTCTTTTCAGCGTCATAATTCTCCACCCCCTCCCTGACTTTCTGCGCAGCCAGTTTGTATTCTCTCGACGGAAAGCGATTACGTTTCTTTACTGCACCATGAGCTACTATAATAACGGTGCCGTCGGCGGCCATCCCAAAGAACGCTCGATAGGCACCAGTCTGGTGGTCCACGCCCACCTCTTTGCCGCCACTATATCTCATAAGATATACTCCCGTCAAGAGAACCGCCTGAGCGACTAGCTATTGATAACGTGGTCTGGTACCGCCACACGTCACGCCGCCAAGGTCAACCACGCTTTCTTACCGCTGTGCGAGATCCAACCACCGCACCACCACGGGACCACCCCTACTGCCGAAAGACCTCGCCAGGTTGGTCACGTCACCCGGCTGGAGGTCTCTGATCCACTCGACTGGTTCTGCCTCGGCCAGGGGCAGACAGAAGTACGGCCCCTGAGGCTGTGGGTAACCTGATGCGCGCATGGCCTCATTAGTGAGAACCTCAGGCACACCGGCGACGCGCCACAGTTCCGTAACCGAAGCCCGCTCCCCATAGAGCAAGACAAAGTCGGCCGACAGTTCCTTGGCTTGCAGGGCGATGGCGCCCCGACGCCCGGGGTCGGCGCGCAGGTTGTACCGCTTGTTGCGGCGGATCCATGCAAGCTGCTCAGGGGTTCGAACGTAACCCAAGAGGACAAGGGTGTCAGCGGGCGGGCGCGACAGGAAGTCCGCGGCCGGTTTGGGCTGAACCTCCGGACGATAGGAGGTGCGGTCCGTCGTCTCCCGAACCCAAAACCGCGTCCGCTCGTGCTGGGTTGTCTGGGTGGCCACGTGGCTGACCACATCATCGATGAAGCGGTAGATGGCGTCGATGCTCGTCCTTTGACCATCCTGAGTGGGGCGGAGGGCAAAGGCACCCAGACCCGGGAGCAGCTCGTGAAACATCCGCAGCTGCTCCGTCTCCATGCCTGGGTAGATCACATACGCACCGGCTGACCGATGGATGGCGTCCCTATAAGCGTGCATCTTCAGCAGGTCAGCCCGTTTCGTGGAGAGCCTGGTTTCAGGAGCGTCCTCCTCGTCGAGGAGACTCTTCTCTTCTTCTTCCGACGTAGGGTCCTGGCCGAAAAGATGGACCAGCCCCTCGACGCGGTACTTGGCATCGAAGTGAACCCAGACCTCGTCCTCTGCACCGTACGCTTTGTCGGGGCGGATGAGAATGGAGTAGTCTGGCCGCATCGGCCTGCTCCACGATGAGCGGTTGCCCGTTCGATGGCCGAAGGTGCGGTTGAACCAAAGCTCCAGCCGCAGCCGACGCCCGAATCGAGAGACGCTTCCCTTCAAGGCACGGGCGCGACCTCGGCGAAGGGCAACGCCCATCCCGTCGACCCGACGCTCGAAGAGCTGGGACCGGTCGAATTCCCGCCCGCACAGCATCTCCATAACCTTAACCAGCTGGAGAAACACCCAGTACTCGTACAGTGCTGCGACGTCCCGCTGGCCCGCGCCGTATACGTCCCCCCCACCATCCCAGGTAAGTTGGACC
>CALMNP010000067.1 GCA_937868875.1 uncultured Bacillota bacterium
TAGCCTGGAGACTCTGGGGAGGGGCGCGCACCACCGAGCCGGCGGGTTATTAGCCAGACCCCAAATGACATCCAGAAGAACGGAGGCCCCGCCGACTTCGGTCGACGGGGTCTTCTTGTCCCACCCGTTCGTGCTGAGGTTGGCTCGGGAGGCACGCAGCCTAGCTCACATCTGTGTGCAGGCTGGCCATGATTTGTGCAAACATTACCGATCACACTTGCCGGAGTTTGTGTCAATAGGACCGTAGTCCCATGTCAGAAATTGATAGGGTAAATATACTGATGTTGGAGGTGGCTGGAAAGTGTCGAAGGCAAGAGTGGTCCGAGCCATGGGTGCAATTGTTATCGTAGCTGTTCTAATGATTGCTGGGAATGGGCTGGCGTACGCAGCGCGGAGATCTCATCCGTCCGGGCCAAAAGGGAAGAACTGGGCGGCCTCATCCCAGGACCTGCACCGCGGGGGCAAGCCCAAGCCGATCGGAAAGTTCAAAGTCCGCGAGACCAGTACCTTGGTGCCTGAGACCATGGATCCCATTCGCAAGTCACCTTTCGTCAGCCCCGATGACCTTGTACCCGAACTACACGATGTACCTCCACAACCTGACAACGTGGTGACTCCTTAGGTCTATGCGGCTCGACAACGGTGAATCGGGAGGACGAAAACATGGGGACGTTCTCGCCCAAGAGTCGCTTGGGGCGATCCATTTTGGCCTCGATCCTCGCGCTCGTTCTGGTTGTGAATCCTCTCGCCGGCTCCATCTCTTGGCTAGACGGAATTGCAGAGGCCGCTTCGCCCTCTAACCGCGATGGCCTTGGACTTGAACCCTACTGGAATACGGTCCCCTTCGACTTAGGCAACGGATGGGGGCTGTCCGTTAACACATTCTCGGGGAACGTCACGTTGACCAAGACGCTCTTCGTCATCGGGGGCAAGGGGCCCGGCCTTACCGAGGGCCTTGCGTACAACTCACTGGCTGGCAGGCCCAATGGGCCTGATCTCGTGGTCGATGGAACCACCGCCGGAAATAGCACCGACGGCATTAAGCACGACGCATCTAACCCCTTGGTACTGGATGGAGTGCAGGAGTACAGGACTGTGGCCATCCAGAACGGGGCTGTCGTCACCGTCTCGGTGTACAACGGAAACACCGGTGGCGAGGCCATCATACACGCGTCAGATAGCATTTCGGTTGATGCATCCAGCACGATCACCGTCACTGCCAAGGGCTACCGGGGTGGTGCCGGGGGCGTTGGAACCGGAGCATTTGGCACCGGTTGGTATGCCGGGCAGGCGGGTGAGGGCCCCGGGGGTGGGCATTCCTCCCACGCCGGCGGCGGTTATGGTTCAGCCGGCTGGACTGGGGAAAACAAGGGGACCGACAGCACAGGTCGTACGGCAGACGGGGCTGCCGGTCCGACTTACGGTGATCCCTCGCTGGCAACTGTCTACCTCGGCTCCGGGGGAGGCGGCGGTCTGGCGGACTGGCCCTCAGGATCGCGGGGTGGTGCTGGAGGTGCCGGCGGAGGGAGCATTCAGTTAGCGGCAACGCACATAGACATTGCCGGCACGCTGGAAGCCGGTGGTGGGAACGGCCTGAACGGCGCTACTCGTTATGACCGCGGAGGCGGTGGGGGCTCTGGGGGCTCCATCAAAATTCAGGGGCGTGACGTCAGTCTCACCGGGAAACTGAGCGTCCGCGGCGGTAGCGGCGGGCTACACGGCACCTCTGTGGGTGGGCGCGGCGCCACCGGTGGCCTTGGGCGAATCCGCGTAGAATATGAAAACACCTTTAGTGGTAGCGCTGAAGTCAATTACTCCAGCAATCTTGCCTTGGCCAGACCGGTGACCATCACGGTAGGCTCGGCCAATACGTCCTTTCCCGTGGCGCGCATCACCGATGGGAATACGTCCTACTCCCAATATGCCGAAGTGAGACCTGATACCGCCGGCTATGGAGAGGTGGCCATCGACCTGGGCACCGCCATGCCGCTGAGTCAGGTAACTGTCTGGCATTACTACGGGGATACACGGTCGTATCATGATGTACTGACGCGTGTGTCACCCGACGGAGTTACTTGGACCACACTCTACGATTCCACCCAATCCGGGGAATACGTGGAGAGTTCAACAGGCAAGGCGCTCGCAGTTCCCGCAGGGGACTACCGATACATTCGAGACAGGGTCCATGGCAATACGGTGAACACCGGTAACCACTGGGTGGAAATTCAGGCGGCTGGCCAGGACCCTTCAACCTACTCTGTGGCCCAGGTCCCCTACTCGCCCATCGCTCCGCCGCGGCCGACCAGCCAGGGCTGGAAGGTTCAGAGCAGCCTTACCATCCTGACCCAGCCCAACGGTGATGCTCTGTTTGTGGACGGTGACGGAACCAATCACACGTTTACGGTGCAAACTGACGGATCTTACCTGGCGCCCCCCGGGGTTCTGTTGGAACTCAGTAAGGTAGGCGCGGGTTACATCCTCCGGGATCGAGCCCACTCGGAGTACACGTTTGAAGACGGGCGGTTAACCCGCATCTTGGATCGCAACGGCAATTCCACAATCTACCTGTACGATACCGCAGGCGTATTAACTTCTGCCCAGGACAGCTCCGGCAGGACCCTTGCATACTCCTATGGGCTCGATGGAAACCTGGAATCCGTCATGGACCCCGCCGGCAGGGTCTACACATTCCATTACAACGCAAACGGACAAATTGACGAGGTCACGGATCCGTCGGGAGCGCCTACAACATTTGGCTACGACAGCGACCTCCAGCTAAATCTGATCACCGATGCGGTTGGTCACTTAACTCGCCTGGAATACGGAATTGATGGAAGGCTCGCCCGAATCGTGGACGCACGCTCCACGGCCGATTACGCATATGTCACAAGTTTTCTCTATGACACCACCGCATTCACGACAGCCGTAACAAACCCACTGGGGTACTCATGGTCATATGAGCACAACGCTGCAGGAAATGCAGTAAGAGTTACTGACCCAAACGGAAGCGTAATAACGGCTTCATGGGACGGCAATCAAATCACTCAGGTGCAGGACCCCAAAGGTGCCACAACCCTGGGATATGACCCTCGGGGTAACGCCAATCTATCGTCCCGGACTATCAGCGACACCAGCAGTGTCACAAGCCATTACAGCTATGACGAAGGCGACAACCTGGTTCAGGTTCAATCCCCTTCAGCAACGACCTATGACCTGCGGCGGGACGACCGAGGCAACGAACTCGGCCTTATGACCACGACTCGGCTCGAGTCCGACTCTGCCAATTATGACCAGTCAGGGAACCTCACAGGGTACTCCGGTACCGAGGCCTCGCCCGAGAACCTTCTAAAGAACAGCAGCTTTGAGCAGGTTACAGACGGCGTTATTGACTGGTGGATGGCAGGGGGAGCGGCGGCCGACGTTACAGTTGATGGCACCACCTCCCTCTTTGGCAATAGCAGCGTTCGGGTGGAATCTGCCACTCCCGACACTTCTTACATCTTCAGTCCGTCGCTTCAGACATTTGCAGGTGACAAGCTTACCCTCTCTGCGTACGCTCTCTTGGAACAGTTGCAGGGCGACGGCGCAGCCATTGGCATGGAGTTCTTCGACGCCCAGGGTGGTCTACTGGGCCAGGAGTATAGCAACCTCTACTCGGGTTCAGGCGACTCGCGTCTGGTTGTAACCGCTACGGCGCCCCAGGGTGTTGACCATACAATTGTGGTTCTTCGAAAGGATAACTCCTCTGGGACAGTCTGGTTTGACGGTGTACAGTTGGAACGCCCCTACCTCCCCGAGGAAGGCCACATTCTCTCCAGCTATGACGCCGTGGAAAACGGAGGCTTTGAGGATGGCGCCTGGACAGCCACAGGCGCGGCGACCGGCCACGGCGAACTTTATGGGCCCACCAAGGTGTTTGCAGACTCACGAATCGCCGGCGCCGAGAACGGTGGTAGCCTGGCTGCCACCACAGACGGACGTGTCATCATGGTTTACAACCGTGGTGCAGATGTCATGGCCTCTTGGGCCGACTCCAGCGCCGCGTTGCTCAATGATAACCCTGGCAACAATGAGTCACTTCTGGTAAGCGGGGCTGGCGGCAGCACCCTGGCAAATGCCGCGGTGTTTCGGTACAACGACGGCAAGCTATACATGCTCGTTCTTTACTCGGGAACGGAGTCCGGAACACCAGGTTGGTTGCGCCTGTATCGTAGTGCCTCAGGGAACGGCGATGACTTTACGTTTGACCGCGAGATAGCATCTTGGACGCCCAATCAGTATTCGGCAAACCTCTCCAGCGCGTTCGTCGGCCAGCCCACAATCATTCCAGAAGGTCCACACGCAGGCAGGCTAGTAGTTCCCGCCGGCCTCATGATGTACAGCTCGGGCAACTGGCTCCCTCAACCGGTCGTGTTCTATACGGATGACTTGCAGACGTGGTCACAGACCTCCTGGTATACGTCGAACTCGTTCGATGGCGCATCCCGAACACTTGGGTTCTATAAGGGCTATCTATACTTCTCCTACTCTCGGTCAAGCGACAACGAGTATGTATACCGTAGTACGGATGGAGCCAACTGGGAGTACCTGTACGGTGTCGGTCCAGCCCTGTCGAACAGTTGGTACAGGACGAGCTTTCAGGCCTTCGGCGACTACCTGTACAGAGCCAGTGCAACGACCGCCGCTGGGAACGGGAGAAGCGTCTGGAGGACAAAGAATCCCGCCAGCCCAAACGGGTGGG
>CALMNP010000068.1 GCA_937868875.1 uncultured Bacillota bacterium
AACAATGGGTCGTCCCTTTTTGACAAGGGGGGCGCATGATGATCACGGGGTCGTTCGGACAGGAGGAGCGCCGCGCCTATCGCCTGGTGAGGATGATCCAGTGGGCGCTGCCCCTCGCCCTGTTTGCCGTCAGCGCCACCTACGAGATCGTGGAGCATGTCCTGATTGAAAGGCAAGGTGCCGTCCCACGTCTTTTTCACCGGGGAGGTCCTGTTCTTTGGCATCGCGGGCCCTTCGGCCGTGGCCGTGGTGCTGGCCTACATCCGCCGCCTGCTGAGGGTACAGTGGGAGGCCCGGTTGCGGGTGGAGCAGGTCAACCGTGACCTGGAAGCCATCGTTGCCGAACGCACGGGCCACCTGGAGGAAGCCAAGCGGGACCTCGAGGGCAAGAACGAGGCCCTGGGGCAGGCCAACGCCGAGCTTCGCCAGCTCGACGAGATGAAATCGGACTTCGTTGGGCTGGTGTCCCATGCGTTGCGCGCGCCCCTGACCAACCTGAGCGGTGCGCTGGAACTGATCGCTCCGGACCTCGGCGCCCTTCCCGAGCCGGTACAGCGCACCCTGCATGTCCTGGCTCAGGAAAGCGCCCGCCTCCATACCCTGGTGAAGACGATCCTCGACATCTCGCACCTGGAGGCCGGCAGACTCAACCTGAACTCCGGCCCGGTGGCCCTGGAACCCCTGCTTGCCCGGGCGGCCGATGCGGTACTCTCCGGCCGCCCTGACCGGCCACTCTTCCTGGAAGTGCCCCGCGGGATGCCCCCTGTCTGGGCAGACGAGGTTTACCTGGAAGAGGTGGTGTCTAATCTCGTGTCCAACGCAGTCAAGTACTCCCCGGACGGTAGTCCGATCCATATCGCCGCTGACCTGAAAGGCAATACGGTGGCCGTAACCGTGACCGACCATGGTCCCGGCGTGCCGCCCGGCGAACGGGCCAGGATCTTTGAGGCCTTTCATCGGACGCCTGTGGGCGAGCGGGCCGATACCTCGGGACTTGGACTGGGGCTCTATTTCGCGCTGAAGCTCATTGAGGCCCACGGCGGGCGCATTTGGGTCGAAGGACCCGCCTGGCCCGACCCGGCTCAGCCGGGGGCGCGGTTCACATTCACCCTGCCGGTGGCCGGCGCGGTTCCGGGCGAGGAGGAATGCGAGCAATGAAGAGGCTTCTCCTGGTGGATGACGATCCATCGCTGGTGCAACTTCTGAGTGACTACCTCACCAAACTGGGCTATGACGTGGCCGGCGCGCCGGACGGGTCCAAAGCGCTGAGCCTATTGGACGACGGGGTATTCGATCTCGTGGTCCTGGACGTCCGCATGCCGGGCCTGGACGGATGGCAGACCTTGCAACGCTTGCGAGCCATGACCCGCATCCCGGTGATCATGCTCACGGCGCTCAGCGATGAGCCCCACGTCTTGCGGGGATTTGCTCTGGGCGCGGACGACTACGTGGCCAAGCCCCTGAGTTTTGCCCAGTTGGCCGCACGCATTGAAGCGGTGCTCAAACGAACGCAGCGGGGGGAAAAGAGCGAGGTCTTGCAAGCGGGCGGCCTGGTCGTGGACATCGGCGCGCGCCGGGCCCAACGGGACGGCCAACTGATCAATCTGACGCCGACGGAGTTCAAACTCCTCGTGGCACTCATGGAACAGCCGGGGCGGGTTCTCTCTCCCAGGCAACTGGTCGTGCGGGTATGGGGACCAGAATTCGCCGACGACACCGACTACATTCGCCGTTACGTCTGGCACCTCCGGCAAAAGCTCCAGCCGGATTCGAACTGCCCGCATTACATCCGCAATGAACGGGGCTTTGGCTACTACTTCGCCGTAGAGTCCTGAAGTGCCGCGTGCCTCGATGCACGTAGGCACCGAGGCACGCGACGCGTCCGACCGGTTCCGTCACCACAGGTCGGTCAGGGCTACTTGAATTTCAGCGTGAGCGCATCCAGGGAGACGGTATGGTTGGCCCCGCCCGCGTTGTCGAAGATGGCCAGCCCAAAGGGATAGGTCCGCGCCGTGTTGAACTGGACATCGTCCTCGTGACCGGTGTTGAGAGCCCGGTGCAGCACCACAACCCACTTGCCGTTGCTATAGACGCCCTTGGCCTGGATATCGCCCCGGCTGCCGTCCGGTTTGGCCAGGAGGTACGCCGGCACCTTGTCGCCGGCCTTGAATTTTGCCGGGTCGAGGGGCACCGCCTCCGAGGCCAGCAGGAACCGTACGCCCGCAGAAGGTGCTTTGCCGGGATCCTGCATCATGGCAGGACCTTTCTTGTCTTCGGTCCGGTTGTCCTTGTCGCCGCCGGCCTGCTTCTGGTCACCGTGGTTGGCGGACTCCAGATCCTTGAGGTCTTCCAGGACGCCCGTCAGCCACTTGTCGTCGGCGTACCCCGCGGGATTGGAGCGGGCGGCTTTCCAGTGCCAGTTGTCCGCCCGGGCCTTTTCTTCGGGGGTGATCATGTACCACTTGCTCGGGTCTTCCCCTTCGTTGTGGCACAAGACCGCGCAGCCCTTGCTATCGAATTGCTTGATGGGGGAGATCTCCCAATAGAGGCCCACTCGATCCTCGTTGCCAGACTTCTTCCAGGCGGTGCCGTCAAAGGTCCAGGAGCGGTCGATACTCTCGGTAGCGTCGGGCCACTCCAGGCGGAACCAGATGTCGCTGCTGCTGTAGACCGCCTGCGTCTTCACCTCAACCGGGCCAGGCGCCTTCGTGCCGTTGATGACCCCCGTCTTCACCGCAATGGCGGGGGCCTTGTCCCAGACGGCGTCGCTACCGTCCAGGGACTGGGATGTCCCCTTCACGGCCACCAGCGTACCGGGACCGGCGGGACTGCTGCAGGCAGCCAGGAACACGGACAGGACAACCAGGGTAACAAGGACCGGCATCCATCTGCGCATACCGCACACCTCCGAGTTTGTTGGGTTGCTCCTCAAGCTTCAACGCATAAGCGCCAGGGCAGTGAGAACCACCACTGCCAGAGCATAGAAAATGAAGGCTCCGGTGGTCACCGGCTTCTTCCACGGGCGGCGCTCGGAGCCGGTGTCCAGGAACGGCAAGAGCACAAGCGAGCCGAAGAAAAAGATGGGGATCAGCACGGTGGCGACTGGCTCCAGCCAGCCGGGGAAGTAGGTCAGGAGCTGATAGTAGAAGAGGAAGTACCACTCCGGCCGAGGCACGACCGAGGCGTCGGTGGGGTCGGCCTCCGCGCCCAGGGGTGCGGGGAAGAACCGGGACGCCGCGATGAGCAGGAAGATGACGACCAGGGCGATGATGGCCTCATACAGCAGATGGTCGGGATAGAAGGGGACGCTCTTGTCCCGCTGCTTCCCCCCCTGCCCATCGCCTTCCGCCTGCCCGGCCAGCGGGCCGACCAGGCCGTAGCGGCGCATGAGGAGCAGATGGGCGGCCAGCATGAGCACCAGAATACCCGGCAAGATCAGGATGTGGGTAGCGTAAAAGCGCGTCAGGGTTGCCTGCCCCATCTCCAGGCCGCCGCGCATCAGCCTCAGCAGTAGCGGGCCGAGCCCTGGCAAGGAGCCGGCGATCTCCGTGCCGACCTTGGTGGCCCAGTAGGCCGTCTGGTCCCAGGGCAAGAGGTAGCCGGTAAAGGAGAAGGCGACGGTCACCAGAAACAAGACGATGCCGATCAGCCAGGTCAGTTCACGGGGCCGTTTGTAGGCCCCATACAGGTACGTGCGCGCCAGATGCAGCACCACCGTAATTACGATGAGGCTGGCTGCCCAGTGGTGGACGCCCCGAACGAGCCAGCCGAGGGGCAGCTCAAACTGGATGAAATCCGTGCTGCGGTAGGCGCCTTCAGGTGAAGGTTCGTAGTACATGGCCAGGAGCATTCCTGTAACCGCCTGGACCAGGAACAAGGCCAGGGTTAATCCACCCAGCGTGAACAGGGGATTGCGGTGGGCATGTTCCGGCACGGGATACCGCAGGATCTTCGCCAGGGGGCCGCTCCAACCGGTACGGTCGTCCAGCCAGGTGAGGAACCTTCGCCACATGCTAACCCTCCTCAGACTCGGACAAGCAGCGTGCCGTTCTCGACCCTGGTCTCAAGCCGAACCAGGGGACGGGGCGGTGGCCCGGAGATCACCTTGCCCTGCGCGTCGTAGAAGCCGGTGTGGCACGGGCAGGCGAACCGGTCCTCCGCCTCGCGCCAGCCCACGAGGCAGCCGAGGTGGGTGCATTGCGCCGAGAGCGCCAGGACGGTACCGTCCTCCTGGACCCGCACGTAAACCAACCCCTGCCGGTCCACCTCTCGCCAGGCGTCCTTGCTGCGGAACTGGTATCGGATGGCGCGAAACGTCCGGGGACTCAGTTCCTTCACTGGCCCGGCCTCCACCCAGTGCTCATCTCCCGGCTCCAGGGACTTCCCCACGAAGAAACGGAGCCCCGGCACGCCCAGCACGGCCGCCGCGGCTCCGCTCACGCTCCAGAATCCCATCGTCTTCAGTGCCTCTCGGCGGCTCAGCTGTGTGGGCTGGCGCTCTTGCTCTCCGGCCATGCTGATCTCCCCACCTGCGCATGATGACTTTCGTTCCCCACCCCCATCGTAATCCCGGGTGCGTCGCAGCCATGTCCCGTCAATGTCTCAATTCCGTCCTATTGATCGGTCATGGTGACAGGGCCGGTTGGGGATACCTCCGGGTCGGTATCGCCTCATCGCGCTGGACATGGACGGGACAGCACACAAAGAGGCCCACGGCCTGAAGACCTGGCCGTGGGCCTTGCACTTTGCTGAAACTACTGGTACCCGTCGAAAAGCTCCTTGAACAGCTTGCCCACGGCCTTCTTCTCGATCCGGGAGACGTACGAGCGAGAGCTGCCGAGCATCAGAGCGATTTCCCGCTGGGTCTTGCGGAGTCCAGCTAACATGTCCTTTCTCATACAATCACCCTGGTCTTGCCAAAGATCTTGGGGATGACCTGTACCGACCCCATCCAACCGGAGCACGATCCTGTCAAGAAAGGCCATGAATGGCCTTCTTTTCGTGCCCATCCAACTCCGCCCTTGGGCCCACTGCAGACTTCTGCTCTTGCCAGCCTTTATTGCCACCATGTTCAGCCCTCCACCCCCGGCGTAGCCGAAGAGGTCAGAGACGGAGGATTCGAGACGGTAAGGTTTATCCTGGCCCGGCCTCCAATGCCCCGGGTGATCCCATTGCCCTCCCGGTCCACGCCGCTAGGGTCGTAAGGGGAGAATTGAGCCCGAACGCGCTTGGTCAAGCGCAGCTTCTGCATCACAGCCGGGGTCTCACGCAGCGGAAAGAGTATGTGCCTGACGTACCTGCGCAATCAAGCTTGGGGCACCATCCGTGTTGTCTGGCGTGCGAGACCGGTCCGGGTCCAGCGGGAAGCGCGGCCGTGTCCGTCACCGCTCACCTGAGAATCTCTTGATAAGCGCCCTGACGTTGTCGCGGAACCAGTACGCGTCCGCCCCTTCCGGGACGGGGATCGTGGAGGCGTACTCCTCCGTGGCTCCGTTCGCCATGGCCGCCGCGATGTCCCGGAGGAAGTCGGTGATATAGTCGCGGGCGTGCTGAATTCCCGCGCCGGCGGTCAGGACCCGCCCGTGTCCGGGCACCAGAATCTCAGCGTCCAGGCCGTCCAGGCGGTCGAGCACCTGGAGCCACCGGTCCGGGTTTCCGTACCGGAAGATGAGGTCCCCTTCCGTGACCAGGTCGCCCGTGAAGAGGATGCGCTCCGCGGGGAGGTACAGCACCGAGTCGCCCTCCGAGTGCGCCTCGCCGCAGGCGATCAGCCGAGCCGTCCGGCCTCCGCCGCGCAGGACGAGCTCGTCCGTAAACGTCTGGTGGGGCAGCCGATAGTCCTCAGGGGCAGGGAAGCCCTCGAGGAAGGCGCGGCCTCTCTGCAGGTCGGCAAGGAGGGCGGCCCGCTGCGTCTCACCCGTGGCTGTAGCCAGTTGTGCCTCCACGCCCCTGACGGCGTCGGCAATCTGCTGGTGAAACCCCTCCATCAGCTGCAATCCTGTCTCGGCCATGGCCTCCCGGGTGTCCTCGGAGGCGATAAGGATTGCGTCATCCGCGAAGACCCGGTTCCCGTGGACGTGGTCCGGGTGGACGTGGCTGTTGATCACGTAGGTGGGTGGACGGCCCGTGAGGTCCTCGGCGATTCTCCGCAGTTCCTGGGCGGCCGGAATGGTCGCAGTCGTATCAAATAAGACCGTCCGGTCGCCCAACACGACAACCCCGGAGTTGGCGGCCGCAGTGCCCAGCGGCGTGACGACCGCCGCGTAGACGCCCTCCGCCAGGGGCTCGATCGTGAAATGCTCGTAATGCGTCTTGGCCATAGATGCACACTCCTTGTCAGTCTGTCGGGGCTGCAACGTCTCCTGTTACCCGATTTCTCCCGCGATGCTCAGGAGCCGGTCCTGGTACTCTCGAAGGTACAGCGAGCGATCGGCCTGGCTCAGCGTCCGCGGTCCGAACACGAAGAACGGCTCCAGCGGTTCCAGCCTTGTGAGGGCCAGCATGTTGTTGAGCACATGGGAGAGCTCGGCCTTCAGCTGGCGGGCGCCCTCGTCCCGGTCCGGCCGGTCCGAGGCCGTCACGGAGAGGAGCGCCTTCCGCCCTTCCAGGCCGGTCGACCCCCGTCCGTAGATGGTCCCGGCGGAGAAGACGCGATCCACCCAACCCTTCATGATGGCGGGCATGGATCCCCACCAGAGCGGGAACTGGAAGACAACCAGGTCGGCCCAGAACAGCTTCTCGTGCTCGGCCCTGACGTCAGGCGCGTGCGTTCCTATCGCGGCGGCCTGACGTTGCTCATCCTGTAGCCAGAAGTGCGCCGGATCCGCCCGCTGCGGAAACTGAGCCGGGTCGACTACCGGCTCGAACTTCATCGCATACAGGTCCGAAACCCTGACGGGATGGCCCGATCGGGTCAGGGCTGCGGCAGCCAGATCCTTCATGGCGCCGTTGAACGAGTGGGGCTCAGGGTGGGCGTAGACGATGAACACCTTGGCCATGGGTTCCTCCTTCGGAGTGGCCGCGGTTCCCCTCTGCACCACCCTCTTTCAGTCTAGCTAGGAAAAGAGGAACAAAAAGCGAAAGATGGAATCAGAGGTTTCACCTTTTAGCCTGGGTGGCGAGAAACTGTGCTGCTTGCCGAACACTACATCACGCTCCTGCTGTCCCTTCCCAACCCAGAGCCGGGTGAGACTCTGTCCATCGGCGTGGAGGAAGTGGCTCGAAAGCTCCGCTGTACCCCACGCAACGCCAACCTTCTGCTCAAGCGGATGGCACAGCAGGGGCTGGTTGCCTGGCAGCCCGGAGTGGGCAGGGGGAATCGCTCGAAGCTGACGGTTCAGGCCGATCTGAGCCAGGCCCTGCCGCCTCACTTCGACCATCTGCTGCGGCGCGGCGACGTCGACCGGGCGGCTGCTTTCTTGAGGGATGACCGTGTGCCGGAACCCGTGCGCGAGCAGTTGCACGCAGCCTTTCGTGATCAGTTCGGCCTGCGCGCCGAGACCCACGCCGACAGGCCCCGCGATGTGCTGAAGATGCCTCTGCCCTACAAGGTCGGTTCGCTCGACCCGGCCCATCTCCTGTGGGTGACGGAGTCATGGGTGTCGCGTCAGGTGTTTGACACCCCCGTGCGCTTCGACCCGGAATCCCAGTCTGTCTTGCCCCATGTGGCCCATGCCTGGGATGCAAGCCATGACTTCACCGAGTGGGTGCTCCATCTGCGCAAGGGGGTACGGTTTCACCACGGAAAGTCGGTGGTTTCGGGAGACATTGTCCGTTCACTGCAACGTCTTGCGAACTCTCCCGCCGGCTGGCTGGTCCACGGCGTCCGGTCAGTCGATACCCTTGGCGACTACGCCGTACGGTTCAAGCTCGACGGGCCCAACCTGCTCTTCCTCCATCTCCTGGCCCATGCGAGCGCCGCCATTCTTCCCGGTGACCTCTCGTGGGACGACAGGAAGATCGTGGGCACCGGCCCGTTCCGCGTGGCTCAACGCTCGGACTCCATCTTCGTCCTCGAGGCGTACGACGCCTATTTTCGGGGGCGGCCGCTGCTGGACCGCGTTGAGCTGTGGACCGTTCCGCCGGACGCCATGCTACGGCACTACCAGGTGGGCACCGGGGATGCGGGGCGTCCCATGGCGGCGGGCACGGAGCACTACGTCCTGGAGCAGGGCTGCCAGTTCCTGGCGTTCGACTACAGGCATCCCGGCCCGCAGCACGACCCGGCGTTCCGCCGGGCCATTCGGATGGCGCTGGACCGGGTGAGCTGGGTGCGCGAACTGGGAGGGGAGCGGATCGCCCCCGCTTCGGGCTTCTCGCCCCGCCGGAGCAACCTGGTGCCGTGGTCCGAGGCGTCACTGGACGAAGCCCTGTCCTTGCTGGACCGGAGCGTCTACAGGGGCGAGACCCTTCACCTCTACTACAAGCCTACTCCAGAGGCGACCCGGGATGCAGGGTGGGTGGTGAAGCGCTGCCGGGCGATTGGAGTCCGCGTCACTCCCCACCCCCTGGCCGCGGGCACGGATGCGGAGCCGCCGGCCACCCTGCTTCTGCAAGTGGAGACCTTCGGCTCCGACCAGGCTGTAAGTTTCGTTCAGATGCTGGCGCAGGAGGGAAGCGCGGTTCACCGGAACCTCGCGACCCGTTGGGCGGACGAACTGAGCCATTTCAGGGACCGACTGTATGCAGCACCCGGGGCCGCTGAACGCGACGAGGTGGCAGAGGCGTTCGAGCACTGGCTCGAGGACGACTGTAAGCTGCTCTGCAACTATCACGTCAGCAAGCGGGTAGGAACGCCGACAGCGCTCCAGGGCTTTCAGACCGCCGACTTCGGGCTCCCCGACCTGCGGAGGCTCTGGATTCGGCCGTAAGGTTCACTGCTACGCGGCAAGTCTCCTGGCCTTTGATGTCGAACACTTGTTCCCAGGCGTTGCCCGGGTTATAATGCTCCTGAACAGGCAATTCAGGCTAACCCGGGGGGCTTCCGCAATGCATCGTTTCCTTGATGTGAATGGGCTGCGCCTCGCGTACGTAGATTTTGGCGG
>CALMNP010000069.1 GCA_937868875.1 uncultured Bacillota bacterium
GCCTGATGGGCGATGCGTTCCTGCAGGCGTTGCAGAACCAGATCATCATGAAATAGGGCCCAGCGGAACTGGAAAGGCCGGGGGACATGGTCCCCCGGCCTTTTGTCTTCACATTCTGGCGTGTGAGGACCGCTGCAACGCCAACTTCAGATGACCTCCACGTCGTTTGCCCGGGCCCACTCGGAGTAGTGGGCAGGGAATCGGTCATCGACGACAAACGCATCAAACTCTGCCAGACCGCAGACACGGGCGAAAGCCACACGGTCAAACTTGGACGAGTCGCAAACCAGGTACTTTTTCCTGGCGATCTTCATCAGCATCTGGTTTGTAGCAGCCTCGGCATAGGCCGGATGGGTCCAGCCGGCCTCCATGTCGATCGCAGATGCTCCCAGGAACGCCCTGTCAACATGGATGTCGCCCAGTGCCCGTTCCGCCGTCGGGCCGACCAGGGCCTGCGAGGAGTGGCGGTAATGGCC
The DNA here is from genome assembly GCA_937868875.1 of uncultured Bacillota bacterium. GTDB lineage: Bacteria > Bacillota > Sulfobacillia > JAMDAP01 > JAMDAP01 > JAMDAP01. Next base: position 477 of record CALMNP010000069.1, read on the forward strand.
ACCCGGGATAAATAGGTGGACATAGGGGATGGACGCTGCGGACACAGCGATGTTGAGGCCGAGCGTGACCACCGTCAAGGACGTCAGGTTGGCGGGAAGGTAATCGAGGATGAGGCGTACCGTGCTGCCGGCGTTGAGGGCAATGCTCTCGCCGTTCTTCACCAACACGGCGGCCTTCTGGGCAATAGTCCGCTTGGCCTCCAGGTTGGTGACTTCCTTCTCAATTAACGCGTTCTCACCCTGGACCGGCTGTGAGCTTTCCGGCGCAAGGCTGGCCCCGCCGTACGTTACCACGACGCCGTGGTGGTCCGCCAGGTAACGGAGGTCCCGGCGGACTGTCGCCACGTTGACGCCAAAAATCTCCGCTAGTTGGGCCCCATTGACGACTCCTTCCGTCTGCAGGAGCTCCAGGATCTTCTGGCGGCGCTCAACCGGAAGCATTTGGGTTCCTCCCCATAGTCTGCTATGAACTGTTTCACGCTTACCCATTCATGCTACAGACCGAACACACTTGGGTCAATAGGAATCAAGATTCAGCAATGATATGAACAAAATATAACACATTTCCGGCAGATGGATGCAGGAAACGACAACAACGCGTAGAATACTTTTAGTGAAAACGACATGACATCCATATAAACAAACATATGGACAACAAAGGAGATGAACGGCGACATGTCGCAGTCCGAAAGCCACCCGTCTGCGGATAAGGCGCTGCTGGATGAACTCATCGCCGTCCTCGCACCGGAACGGGTGTCGTGCAATGACCTTGACCGCCTGGCATATGCACGTGACACGTTTCCGCTGGCGATCAAGGGCGTTGCCCAGGGGGATCGTACGTACCAGCCGGATGTAATCGTCTGGCCCGAAACCAGGGAAGAGGTCGCAGCCGTGATTCGCCTGGCCGCCAGCCACGGCATTCCTGTCGTTCCCTACGGCGGCGGTTCCGGCATTGTCGGCGGCGCGTTGAGCGTGCAAGGCGGCATCCTGCTAGACCTGAAGAAGATGAACCGTATCCTGGCTCTCGACTCGCTGTCACTTACCGTCACTGTGCAAAGCGGGGCCCTGGGCGGGGTACTGGAAGACCAGCTTGGGGCCCAGGGTTATACGATAGGCCACTACCCCCAGAGCATTTACTCCTCCACCGTGGGCGGCTGGATTGCGCACCGGGGCATCGGCACCTTTTCAACACGGTACGGCAAAATGGACGACATCGTCGTTTCGCTTGAGGTGGTGCTGCCGGACGGCCAGATCATGACCACGCGATCCGTGCCGCAGTCAGCAGCCGGACCGGACCTGAACCGGCTGTTCCTCGGCGCTGAGGGCACCCTGGGAGTGGTTACGGCGGCCACTTTGAAGCTCCACCCTCTGCCGGAGGCCCGAACCCACATGGCCTTTGCCTTCTCGTCCTTTGCCGACGGCGTGGAGTGCGTCCGCAGGGTTATTCACCGGGACTACCGGCCGGCGGTCGTCCGGTTGTACGATCCCGTGGAGACCCAGGCGCAGTTCAGTAGCCTGGGACTCGAACCGGGTCAGGCCGTCCTGCTGTTCGTTGTAGAAGGCTACCCGGAACTGGTGGACCTTACGGCGCGCTCCGTCAGAGAGATCGCCAGGGGTTTGAAACCGCGCGATCTCGGCACCGCTGTGGGTGATTACTGGCTGGCAAACCGCTTCAGCACCGCCTCCCTGTGCAAGACCCTCACCAAGCCCTATGGTGTCGCCGATGCTCTCGAGGTGGCCAACGTCTGGTCGCGCCTGGCGCAAACCTACACGGCCATGAAGGAGCAGATGGAGGCCGCCGCCGGACCGAACGGCCAGGTGTACGGGCATTGCTCGCACTTTTACCACACGGGCGGAAACCTGTATATGATCTTCCACGCCGAAGCCGACTCGGTGGAGGAGGTGTCCGACATCTACTATCGGATTCTGGATGCCGCCTTCAAGACCTCCATGGGGAACGGCGGAACCCTGACCCATCACCACGGCGTGGGCCTCGGTAAGGGGCGTTGGATGCCGCAGGAACTCGGCGACGCCGGCTTCGGGCTGCTGCAACGCGTCAAGCGGGCGGTGGACCCGACGAACATCATGAACCCAGGCAAGCTGGGGCTGTAGGAGGTGGCCGATATGTCCGACCTGATCAAGACCCACGGCCTGGAACTGGACCGCTGTGCCTTCTGCCATGACCAGTGCATGTCCGCAACGCCCGAGGTCGTCGCCACCGGCGACCAGACCCTGGTTGTTTCGCGGGTGGCGAACTTCATCCGCCTGGCGGATCAGGGGAGGCTCGATTGGACAGAAGGCCTGGCGAAGAGGCTGTTTTATGGCCTGAACGACGGCCTTCAGTACGAGTACTGCCTCGTCAAGAAGGAAGGCCATCGCATTGAGCCGTTCCTACGCGCTGCCCGGGCCGAGGCCGTGCGGCGCGGCCTGGCGCCTGCCGCTGTAGCAGCGGCGGCCGCCCGGGTCCGTGACACTGGTAACGTGTTTGGTTGCCTGGAGACGCTGCCGGAGCCGGTGGCACCGTCTCGCGGGGGCCCCATCCTGGTGCACGACGCGGCCAGCAGGGCCTTGACACCAGACGCCCTGGCCGCAGCCCGGCTTCTTCTCCAGGACGTTGGGGATGGCCCGGGTGAGCTGGCGATTGCGTCGTGCGGCATGGTGGAGTTCGACCTGGGTTACGTGGATCTCTCCCAGGCGGCAGCGCACCACGTTCATGCCGCCCTGGCCGCCTTGCCCGAGGGGCCCGTGGTCACGGGAGACCCCGTCCTCGCCTACGCGCTGCGTGTTATGTATCCCCAGTGGGGGCTGCCGCTAAACCGGCAGGTCCTTCACCTCTCCGAGTATCTCGTAGACCGCACCGACCTGCTGCCGACGTTCCGTCCCCGGAACGAGGTGGCTACGTTCCACGATCCTGCCGCCCTGTCGCGCGGCCTGGGCATCGTGGACGCACCCCGAGCACTGCTGGCCCGCGTCTCCGGACTGACGCTGGTCGAGCCGGTTTCCTCCGGCGCAGCCGCAGGAAGCGATGGCCCCCTGGCGGGCTACCCCGACCCCGCCGTGGCCTCGGCTATCCGCCACGCACGGTTCAACGAACTGGTCTCTACGGGTGCCTCCCTGATCATCACCTCCTCGCCCTACAGCAAGGCGAACCTGGAGGCCGCAGATGGCGGCACGCCGGTCTTCGACCTCATCGAGTTCCTCCAGTCGGCGCGTTGACAGCCCCGTAAGCACGGGCCGCATACAAGGAGGAGTTGCCTCATGAAACGGTCGTCATTGACAGAGTTGGCCAACCAGTCTGTTGACGTTCTGGTCATCGGTGGTGGCGTGACGGGAGCGGCTACCGCCCGTGACGCGGCTCTCCGCGGGCTGTCCGTGTGTCTCGTGGAGAAGGGCGACTTCGCCGGTGGGACCAGCAGCCGCTCGACCAAGTTGATCCACGGCGGCCTCCGTTACCTGGAGCAATTTGAGTTCAAGCTCGTGCGGGAGGCCTGTCACGAGCGTGAGCTGATGCTGAGGCTGGCTCCTCATCTCTCCCATCCCCGCCCGTTCATCTACCTCAATTACGACGGTTACCCCGAGGGCATGTTCAAGCTCAACGTCGGTCTGTCGATCTACGACTGGTTCTCCGGCAACCCGCGGAAACGCCGGCACCATATGCTGTCGGCCGTGGAACTGCTGCGGGAGGAACCCCACCTCAACCCCAAGGGACTTCACGGCGGCGGCTGGTACTACGACTCGTTGACCGACGACGCGCGTCTGACCATCGACACCCTGAAGGCGGCCTGCGACGCCGGAGCCAAGGCCGCGAACTATATGGAGGTCACCGGTTTCGTCTATCGGGATGGGCGCATCGCCGGCGTCAAGGCGGCCGACGGGTTGACCGGGGAGCAGGGGGAGATCCGAGCCCTGCAGGTTATCAACGCCACGGGCGTGTGGTCGGACGAGGTACGCCTGCTGGAGAACCCCGCCGCCGATATGCGAATGCGTCCGGCGAAGGGCGTCCACATCGTGCTGAGCAAGGAAGACTTTCCACTGAATCATGCTGTATTCCTGCGCGCCCCGCGGGACCGGCGAGTCGTGTGGCCCATCCCGTCCTTGGACGGGGACCTGGTGTACGTGGGTACGACCGACACGGACTACAGGGGTCCGCTGGACCATGTGGTGGCGACCCGCGACGACGTCGACTACCTGCTGGAGGTCGCCAATCACACCATTCCCGGCCGAAACCTGACCCGCGAACACGTCGTGGCCGCCTGGGCCGGTCTTCGACCCCTGGTCAAGCCGGATGCCAACGTGTCCACCAGCAAGACCTCCCGGGAGCACCAGATCTTGTTGAGCAAGGCCGGCCTGTTGACCATCGCCGGCGGAAAGCTGACCACGAGCCGGGTCATGGGTCTGCAGGTCGTCGATGCGGCGGTCAGGATCTTAGGAGAGTTGTTCGGTCGTAAGGGTATTCCCGGTTCGGTCAGCCACCAGTGGCCCCTGAGCGGAGGAGAGCTGCAGCCCGATTTCCAGAAGCAGGTGGGCGAGACGACAGGGCGCCTGCACCTGTCCCCGACCGTTGCGAAACGGCTCTCGGAGCGCTACGGCAGCAACTTCTTCGCCATCGCCGGCGTCATCAGCCAGGATTCATCGGCTGCCCAGGCCATGGGGGGCCATGACGTGGTGGCCGCCGAGGTGCGCTACGCCGTTCAAGAGGAGATGGCCCGGACCCTGACCGACTTCATGGACCGGCGCTCCGCACTTCTGTACTGGAACAAGGATGGCGGGGCGGACATCGCCACGAATGTGGCGGCGGAAATGGGGCGCTTCCTCGGCTGGGATCCGGCCGAGCAGCAGCGTCAGGTATCCGCCTACCATGATTGGGTTGTCGCCAATCGGGCCTTCCCGACTGGGGACTGATCCCTTTCATGTCGGTGCGGAAAGGGGGGTGCACAGGAGCAGCAGCAGCCTGGATTTACGGTCTCATCCCATATCCCCACGGAGGAGGGACACGAGCTTGTCAGACAAGTGCGTTCTGGTCATCGATGAGGGCACCACCGGCACCCGGGTACTCATTATGGATCAGCAGGCCACCGTCAAGGCTCAGGCGTATACCGAGTTCACGCAGTACAGTCCGGCCCCGGACCGCGTCGAACACGATGCCATGGAGATCTGGGAGAAAACACTGGTCATGGCGAAGCAGGCCCTGGCCCAGAGCGGCATCTTGGCCACCGACATCGCAGCAGTGGGCATAACCAATCAGCGGGCCACCACGGTCGTCTGGGACAAGGCAACCGGCGAGCCGATCACGCGGGCCATCGTCTGGCAGGACACCCGCACCGCAGGCTACATTGAGTCGATTCGCAACGAATGGGCGGACAGGGTCTATTCGGTGACGGGATGGGCGATCAGCCCCGTCTATTCATCGCTCATGCTCAAGTGGGTCCTGGATACTGTGCCCGGCGCAAGGGACCGGGCCGAGAAGGGTGAGCTGCTGTTCGGCACCATCGACACCTGGCTCATCTGGAAGCTGACCGGTGGTCGTGTGCACGCTACGGGGTACTCCAACGCATCAGTCACCGGGGCCTATGACCTGACCCGCCTGACCTGGTACACCGAGTGGCTGGACTTCCTGGGCATTCCCCTGGCGATGCTGCCGGAAGTCCGGGATGACTCCGGCGACTTCGGCACGGTCGCCCCCAGCCTTCTGGGTGCACCCATCCCCATCACCTCCGCCATCGCCGACCAGCATGCCGCACTGTTCGGTCAGGGCTGCCTGGATGGCGGGACGGTCAAGTGCACGCACGGGACCGGCACGTTCCTTGACATGAACATCGGATCTAAACCGGTGGTGTCGAAGAACGGAATCAACACGGTCATCGCCTGGAAAGTGGGCGACCAGATTCGATACGCCCTTGAGGGGTACGCCGCCGTGACCGGCTCAGCCGTACAGTGGCTTCGCGACGGCGCCAATCTCATCGCCAACTCGGCGGAAACCGAAGCCCTGGCGGAATCCGTGCCCGACAACGGCGGCGTCTACTTCGTCCCGGCTCTGACCGGCCTCTCGGCGCCGTACTGGGACAGCTTCGCCCGTGGCATGATCATCGGCATCAGCCGCGGTACGACTCGGGCTCACCTGGTACGGGCCTGCCTGGAGGGTATCGTCTACTCCACGCGGGATTTCCTGGAGACCATGCGGCGTGACTCCGGTGTGGACATCCGCTCCGTACGGGTCGATGGGGGCGCCTCGCGCAACAATTTCCTGATGCAGTTCCAGGCCGACATCCTGCAGGCGGAGAGCGTCCGGCCGCTAACGGCAGAGGCCACCAGTCTGGGCGCGGCCTTCCTTGCGGGACTTGCAGTCGGCTACTGGAAGACTCCTGCCGATTGCCTGAAGACGCAGGCTGTTGACCAGGTCTTCAAGGCCGCCATGCCTACCGACCAGGTGGAGTCGCTCTACGCCAACTGGACGCGCGCCGTGGAACGTGCCGCCGGCTGGACTCGCCCCGGTGCCGCGAAGTAACGTTTTTCCCGACCCAGATGCATAACTGATCCTACTATCAGGGGAGGTACCTCTCGTGAGCATCAACTGGGTGGAACTCGTTGCCGCCTTTGGCGGCGGCCTCTTCGGTGCGGCAATTGGCGCCCTTCCTGCCTTCATCTTCACGGGCTTCGCCGTCCTGGCCGGTACCGCTGCAGCACTTGCAGGGAGCCACTTTGACTTTCTCGGTAGCATTGCTTTCGGACCCGTGTTCGGGCCGCACATCTCCTTTGCCGGTGGCGTTGCCGCAGCGGCCTTTGCCGCACGCCGGGATAAGCTCAGCGGAGGCAAGGATATTGCCACGGCTCTGGCCGGGCTGGGGGATCCGGCCGTCCTGGTCGTCGGCGGACTGTTCGGCGCAGGCGGCTACCTGATCCAAAAGGTGCTCGGCGCCTACATCGGTGGCCTGACGGACACGGTGGCCCTGACCGTCGTTCTGTCCGCCGTTGCTGCCAGGGTCCTGTTCGGCAAGGCGGGGGTCTTCGGCAAGCTGAGTCCGGAGGCCGCGAAGCGCGGTCGATTTACCCCAGGCGGCAACGAGGTTTGGGCCCCCTGGCAGCAGGAATGGCTGCAGCTGGCTGTGCTGGGACTGGGCATCGGCCTGATGTCGGCGTGGATCGCCCAGGCGGTGACCGCCGCTGATCCCAAGCTGGCGGGTGCGGGCGGGGTTATCGGCTTCGGCATTTCGGCAGTCTCTCTGCTGTTTCTGCAGTTTGGCGTAAAAGTCCCAGTCACGCACCACGTCACCTTGATCGCTGCCCTGGCTGCCTCAACCAGCGGCAGCCTGCTGGTTGGCGCCGTATTCGGTCTGCTGGCGGCGTTCGTCGGGGAATTCGCCTCGCGCCTGATGCTTATCCATGGCGACACCCACATTGATCCTCCGGCCAACGCCATTTGGTTCATGACCCTGGTGGTGCTCCTGCTGAGTCACACGGGTATCCTCTAGCTGATGCGGGCTCTGGCGACGCCAGCGGTCCAGAGCCGTCTTTCAGGAGGCTCTCATGAAGGAAAGGACTGACTGGGCGCACTTCCGACTGCTGGCTGTGGACATGGACGGCACTCTGGCGGGAGCGGATCACAGAGTGACGGCCCGGACGGTTGGCGTCCTGGCCAGGGCGGAGCGCGTTGGGCTGCACACGGTGGTGGTGACGGGCCGAGCCTACCCGACGGCCCTGGACGTCTGGCGGCAAGCCGGTCTCACCGCCCCCCTGGTTACCTGCGGTGGTGCGCTCATCCTTCAGCCTCCCGAACTGCGCGTTGTGAAGGCAACTTTCCTGCCCGATGATGTGGTCCAAGAAACGCTGCGGCTCGGACGTGAACTGGACCTCACCGTAAGCCTGTGGACGCAGGACGCCATCTGGGTGACGCGTCAAGGGATGCCCGCGGATGTTCTGGCCACCGTCAATGCTATGGTCACTTCGACAATCGAGTCCGGTCCGCGGGCACCTGTCCCGTACGGCCCCCGACGCGTGCTGAAGGTGATGGTGGGGGCTGACCCCAGGCGGCTGGACGAGGTGGCCGACGACGTTCTGTCTCGGCTGGCGTCGGTCAAGGCAGCACGCTCCATGCCCCAGTTCATTGAAGCCACACCGCTGGAAGCCTCCAAGCGCCAAGCCTTGATCGTGGTGCTGGATGGTCTGCACATCAACCCCGCTGACGCAATTGCCATCGGCGACGGCGATAACGATGTGGACATGTTATTGCTCGCCGGTCTGGCGGTGGTGCCATCCAACGCGATGCCAGGTCCCCGGGCCGTGGCCCACCGGATCATCGGTCACCATGACCGGGAAGCGGTGGCAGAGTTCGTGGAAGAAATCTTGCAGTCACGGGGCAACTAGGCGTCTCTAGCCCTGGGCCTTGTGGTTCTCGACTATGAGGTAAGCCGGCCGGAGGTTTGGCCTCCGGCCGGCTTTGCCTTGGCAGAGTTCTGCCTCAGCAGGGTTCTGCCGCGAGGCACCGAACTTCTTGCGCCAGGGGTCGACATTTACAGACCAACCACCGCCTCAGCCCCAATGACGAACTAAGGAAGCGATACGCATTGCCCACG
>CALMNP010000070.1 GCA_937868875.1 uncultured Bacillota bacterium
CCCCGGCCGCCGGTGACGCCGATGTCCGCCTCGTGGGCCTCGCCCGGGCCGTTCACGGCGCAGCCCAGGATGGAGACGGTGATGGGCTCCGTCACGTCGGCCAGTTGGCGCTCCACCTCGTTGACGATGTTCACCAGGTCGATCTCGATGCGGCCGCAGGTGGGACAGGAGATGATGTTGGGGCCGCGCTGGCGCAGCTCCAGGGATTTCAGAAGTTCAAAACCAACGCGGATCTCTTCCACCGACGGGGCGGAGAGCGAGACGCGGATGGTGTCGCCGATGCCGTCCGCCAGCAGGGCGCCGATGCCGATGGCCGACTTGATGGTCCCGGACCAGGCGGTGCCCGCCTCGGTCACGCCCACGTGCAGCGGGTAGTCGCACTGCCGGGCCATCAGCCGGTAGGCGGCGATGGTGGTGGGCACGTCGGAGGCCTTCAGCGAGATGATGGTGTCGTAGAAGCCCAGGTCCTCCAGGATGCGGACGTGGTCCATGGCCGACTCCACCATGGCCTCAGGGCAGGGATGGCCGTACTTGGCCAGCAGGTCCTTCTCCAGCGATCCGGCGTTGACGCCGATGCGGATGGGCACGCCACGGGTCTTGGCCTCGGTCACCACGGTGCGAACCTTGTCCTCGCTGCCGATGTTGCCGGGGTTCAGCCGCAGCTTGTCGACCCCGGCCTCCAGGGCGGCCATGGCCAGGCGCCAGTCGAAGTGGATGTCCGCCGCCAGCGGGATGTGGATGTTGCGCTTGATCTCGGCCAGGGCGTCGGCGGCCTCGCGGTCCGGCACGGCGACCCGGATCAGTTCGCAGCCCGCGGCCTCCAGTTCCTGGATTTGCTCGATGGTGGCCCTGGCGTCGCGCGTGTCCGTCTTGGTCATGGACTGCACAACGATGGGGGCGTCGCCCCCGATGACGAGGTTGCCTACGCGAACGGGACGCGTCTTGCGCCGCACGAAATCTGCCTCCTGCTTGACAGGCTTTAGCAAGTCGTTGATTGGTATTCGCCAGATGCCGATCATTACCTGCCATGCAGTATCTTACGCCATGAAGCCCCTCCGGCCGTAACGGCCGGAGGGGCTTCCCCTTATCGCTGCAGCATAGGGGTCAGGACGGCGTCCCCAGCCCCATGATGTCCTTGTAGGTAATGAACAGCCCCAGGAGGATCAGCAGGGCAAAGCCAATGAGGTGGATGAAGTTCTCCCTGGCGGGGTCCACCGGCCGGCCACGCACCCGCTCCACCGCCAGGAAGGCCAGGCGCCCGCCGTCCAGGGCGGGGACGGGCAGCAGGTTGATCAGGCCCACCGTGGCCGAAAGGATGGCCGAGAGCCAGAGTACCGGCGCCATGCCCATATCCATGGCCATCTGCACTTGCCGGCTGATGCCCACGGGTCCCACCAGTTCGGCCCGGGTACGCCGGGCCAGCATCAGTCCGAGGCTGCGGAACCACATGGTTGTGGCGTCCCAGGTCTGGGAAGCGCCGTAGAGCAGCGATCCGCCCGGGCCCACACGCCGGATCTGCGTCACAGGCAACACACCAATGGCGCCCATGCTGACATCCTGCTCCGAGGCGGCGGGGGTGACGGTAAGGGTGGTCGGGGTCTTCTCCTTGCCACGCAGGACGTTGAAGCGCAGGGCTTTGTCCCGGGAGGCGTGGATGATGGTCTGCAGGTCGTTCCAGTCCTTCACGGGCTGTCCGTCGATGGAGACGACGATGTCGCCGGACTGGAAGCCGGCCTGTGCCGCCGGCAGCCCTTCGATGATCTGCCCGATCTGGGCCGGGGCGGCCTGGGGCACGGAGACGCCGTAGGCGCCGGCGAGGATGGAGAAGAACAGGATGGCCAGGAGGAAGTTCATGGCCGGACCGGCGGCCAGCACCACGGCCCGGGCCCAGACGGGCTGCCGGTTGAAGCCACACGGGTTGTCGTAGTCCGGTTCCTCCGGGTTCATGCCGGCCATGCGCACAAAGCCCCCCAGAACGACGAAGAGGCGGATGGTGTACTCCGTCTCCCCTCGTTTGAAGGAAGCCAGCTTGGGCCCGAAGAGGCCCAGGGCGAACTCGTCGACGCGGACGCCCACGGCCTTGGCCGCCAGAAAGTGGCCGAACTCGTGGACTAAGATCAGCACGGCCAGGATCAAAAGGGTCAGCAGTATCGCCGAACCGCTCACGTCAGGTCACCGTCCTAAGAGCTCTCTCGCCCGCGACCGGGCCCAGGCGTCCGCCTGAAGCACCGCCTCCAGGGCTGTGGCGGGGACGGGGTCATGTGCAGCCATTATACGTTCGATGGTGCGGGGAATGCCGAGAAAGTCCAGCCCTCCGTCGAGGAAGGCCCCCACCGCTACTTCGTTGGCCGCGTTGACCACCGCCGGCATCGTTCCACCTATTGTAACAGCCTGGGTAGCGTACTTCAAGCAAGGGAACGCCTCGCGGTCCGGCTGCTCGAAGGTGAAGGCGCCCATGGCCACCAGGTCGAGACGCGGGAACGGGTTGGCCGGGCGCTCCGGGTAGGTGAGCGCGTACTGGATGGGCAGGCGCATGTCGGTCGGGCCGATCTGCGCCAGCATGGACCCGTCCTGGAACTCCACCAGCGAATGGATGGCGCTCTGCGGATGGACCACCACGTCTATGTTGTCCACCGGCACGTCAAACAGCCAGTGAGCCTCGATGACCTCCAGGCCCTTGTTCATCAAGGTGGCCGAGTCTACCGTGACCTTCGGGCCCATGTTCCAGCGGGGATGCCGCAGAGCCTGCTCGCGCCCGGCCCCCGCCAGTTGCTCCCGCGTCCAGCCGCGGAAGGGACCGCCGGAGGCGGTGACGATGAGCCGGCGCAGAGAGCCCGCCGGGGCCCCCTGCAGGCACTGAAACAGGGCGCTGTGCTCCGAATCCACGGGCAGAAGGCGCACCCCCTGAGCCCGTGCCTCACGGGTCACCAGGTCGCCGGCCGCCACCAGGGTCTCCTTGTTGGCCAGAGCGATGTCCTTCCCGGCACGGATGGCGGCCAGGGTGGGCGAGAGGCCGGCGGCGCCCACCAGGGCGGTCAGCACCAGGTCGCCTTCGGGCCAGGCGGCCAGCCGTTCCAGTCCCTCCGCTCCGCCGAAGACACCCAGGTCTTCGCCGGCCAGCCGCCGCTGCATCTCCTGAGCGGCCGCCGGATCCGCCACGGCCAACGCTGCCGGACGAAATTCGCGCACCTGCCGTTCCAGCAAATCCAGATGCGACCCGGCCGCCGCCAGGCCGACCACTTCCAGGCGGTCCGGCAGGGCCCGGACCACGTCCAGGGCCTGCGTGCCGATCGAGCCGGTGGAGCCTAGAATGATCACGCGTTTGCGGTTCATGACGGGGTCTTGCCTCCACGGGAGCCGGGCAGCGACAGGATGCCCGCTCCCACCATCGCCTTCATGGTGATCAGAATCAAGGGCCCGTAGACGACGCCGACGGGTCCGAAGATCTGCAATCCCAGGTAGAGACCCAGCAGGGTGGCCAGCGGGTGCAGTCCAATGCGGTCCCCGAGGATCTTCGGTTCGATTACGGTGCGCACGCCCGAGGTCGCCGCGTAGGCCAGCAGCAGCTTGACGCCCAGGATGGGTGACCCGAAGGCAATCTGGAACAGGGCCCAGGGGACGAAGATGACGCTGGGCCCCACCACCGGCAGCACATCCAGCATGGCCGCCAGGATGGCCAGCAGGGCGGCGTACTTGATGTCCAGCAGGTTGAGGAAGATGAGGGTCAGCAGGCCGGTGATGGTCACCAGGGTGACCTCCGCCTTGACGAACCCCACCGCCGACTCGAAGACGTGGAACTTGACGTCCGTAACCTGGCGCCGCCAGGGTTCGGGGAGCAGCGATAACAGGAAGCGGGCGACCTTTCGTTTATCGCGGCTGAGGAAGAAGGTGGCCACAACGGTGATGAGCAGGGTGATGATCACCGAGGGCAGGGCGACAACGAAGCCGAGTATGCCCGTCAGCTTCTGCGCCTGCCCGTTGACGAACTCACTCAGGCGGTTGAGCCCGTTGGTCAGAAAGCTCTGCAGCTCAGGGCGTTCCGCCGCGGAACGGGCGAAGGCCTCATAGCGGCTGATGCCTTCCTGAATGGTCCGGAGGCCCCATTGGTAGTAGGCCGGCCAGGAGTACGTGAGGTCCGTCAGTTCGTAGACGATGATGGTGACCAGCCCGACGACGAGCAGGGCCAGCACCACGGTGGAGACGGTGACCACCAGGGCCGTGGCCACCCCTCTGGGGGCGCGGAGCCAGCGCTCCACCGCACCCACCCAGGGATCGATGAGGACCGCCAGGAACACCGCCAGAACGAAGGGCAGGACGAAGGGCAGCAGGTACGTGAACAGCAGGTAGCTGGCGGCCAGGAAGGCGCCGATCCAGAGCAGCGAGAACCAGAAGTGCCTCACCGGGGTGGTCACCAGACTCCCCCCTTCAGGGCCCAGAGGGCCAGAACGTAGTAGATGAGCGGTGCCGCCAGCAGGGTACTGTCGAAGCGGTCCAGCAGGCCCCCGTGGCCCGGCAGCGCCTGGCCCGAGTCCTTCACTCCAGCGTACCGCTTCAGAGCGGACTCCGCCAGATCCCCCGCCTGGCCGAACACGGCCACAGCCAGGCCCAGGCCGAGGCGCAAGCCCGCCGGCAGCCCCAGCGGAATGCCCACCAGCCAGGCGGCCAGGACGCCGCCCAGGAG
>CALMNP010000071.1 GCA_937868875.1 uncultured Bacillota bacterium
AATCCGCCTTCGTCCACCCGCGTCACCATCAAGCCGATTTCGTCCATATGGGCCGCCAGGAGGACTCGGGGCCGGCGTGCGGCAGGCAGTGCGCCGCGGCGAATTCCGATGACGTCTCCCAGCTTCCCCCGCTGCACTTCGTCGCAAAGGGGAGCGAAGGCCTCCGCTATCCACCCTCCTACCTCGGCCTCATGGCCGGAGACACCGGTGGCTGCCGAAAGGCCCTTCAGGAGATCGCGGGTGGTCAACCGCCCTGTGCTCAAACCGGGGCTCACCTCACCTGCTGGGCCGACTCCGGCGGAGCCGGCTGGATTTCGGAGGAATTCGGAACATTTCACCCTTCTCTCCACTGGTGGGAAATTCCTGCGCCCGCGCGCCTTCCGCTGGACAGGCCTGGCATAGCTGGGTAGTCTAAGGGGGAAGGGGGCGTTCGCCTTGCGCGCGCGGCTGGTATGGCAGGAAGTGCGTCATGCGACGGGCATCATCCTCGGGTCCGTCCTGGTGGCCCTGGGGCTGTCGGCGTTCATTGTGCCCAACAGGATCGTGGACGGCGGCGTGACCGGCCTGTCCATCCTGATTCACTACCTGACGGGCCTGCCCATCGGCTGGCTGATTCTGGCCATCAACCTGCCAATTTTTCTCGCGGGCATCCGCTTCGTCGGCTGGCGTTTCGGCCTGCGAAGCCTGCTGGGCGTGGTGGCCATTTCCCTGGCGGTTGAGGCGACCAAGCACGTGCCCACGGTGACCCACGACCTGCTGCTGGCCTCCGTCTTCGGCGGCATCGTCGAGGGCCTGGGCATGGGCCTGGTGCTGCGGTCCCAGGGGTCGCTGGGGGGCACCGACATCCTGGCCGTGGTCTTCAGCCACCTGCTGGGTTTTACCCTCGGCGAACTGCTCCTGGGCATCGACGTGCTAATCATTAGCGCCGCCGCGCTGGTCTTCGATGTGGAGCGCGCCATGTACGCCCTGATCACCATGTTCGTCGCCAGCCGGCTGGTGGACGCGGTGCAGGAGGGCCTCAACCACACCAAGACGGTGGTCATCATCTCGGACCAGGCCGAGGCCATCGCCCGACGCATCCTGACGGACCTCGAGCGGGGCGTCACCTTCCTCAACGGCGAGGGCGCCTACTCGGGCGAGCCCAAGCGGGTCATCTGGACGGTCATCACCCGGGCCGAAATCGCGCGGGTCAAGGCGATCGTCTCGGAGTTGGATCACGACGCCTTCGTCACCGTGTCCAACGCCCATGAGGTGATGGGCGAGGGGTTCAAGCGTCCGACCCGCGTCGGCCCGGCCCGCCCCTGACCCGGCGTTGCGTCACGACTCTGGCTGATGTGACATAAGATGTTGCAGACGCCATCCTGTTGCCTGGGTCTTGCCGGCTCTCCCCAGGGCGAGCTCGGAAAGGCCCTGGGACGCCGAAGGGGAGTGAAGGCATGCCGGAGGAGATCCGCAACTTCAAGGAAGGGCTGGACCGGTTACTTAAGATGGAGGAGATGGCCGTCCGCAACTACCAACAGGTCGCGGAGATGGCTCCTAACCCGTGGCTGGCCTGGAAGCTTGACATGATTCGCCGGCAACAACTGCAGGACGCCTGGACCCTTTCCCTCATGCGTCGTGTGGTCGACTGAAGCCCGGGCCGTTGGGTCAGAAGGGGCGCCCTCAGCGGAGGGCGCCCCTTTCCACATGCACCTGCAGGTCGCCCTGGGCCAGATCCAGCCCGCCGGACGGGCTCCACTCGCCTTCCAGGCCGCTCAAGGCCCTATCGATGTACTCGGGCTGGTTCAGGACCACCCGGTCCAGCCGCAGCCGGGCCCGGGCGGGGTCCAGCACGGAGCAGTAGAGGATGCCCACGGCGCGCCCATCCAGGGTCAGCGGTAGAGCGTAGGTCCCGGGCTGCCAGGACAGTTCGGCCTCGCGCACCTCACCCGCCAGGTGCCCGCCCATCTCCAGGCTCAGGCTCACTACCCGGCGCGGTCCGGCAGCTGCCGGAC